>JBKOUP010000207.1:0-7141 GCA_046723495.1 Acidobacteriota bacterium | reverse complement strand
CCAGCGGCACGGCCGGCGCGCTCTCGATCTCGCGCGCGACGCCGCGCAGGTCGAGGGCGACGTCGCGCAGCGACTGATAGCGGTTCTCGCGGTCCTTGACCAGGCATCGGCCGATGAGCCGCTGCAGCTCGCGCTGCACGTTTTCGTGCGGATGCACGACCGGCTCCGGCTCGGCGTGGAGCACCTGATGGAGCGTGTCGACGAACGACTCCCCCTCGAACGGCTTCCGCGACGTGACGGCCTCGTAGACGATGCAGCCGAACGAGAAGATGTCGGAGCGCTGGTCGATGGCCTTGCCGACGATCTGCTCCGGCGACATGTAGCCGGCCGTGCCGATCAGCTCCCCCTGGCGGGTGATGGCGCGCATCGTCGGCGAGTCGGCGCCCAGAGGATTCCAGCCGCTCGGCGGCTCGACGAGCTTGGCCAGTCCGAAGTCGACGACTTTCGCGTACCCCTCGGCCGAGATCATGACGTTGTCGGGCTTGAGGTCGCGGTGGACGATGTTCGCTGCGTGCGCCTTCGCCAGCCCGTCCGCGGTCTGGGCCAGGATCTCCAGCCGCCGCGGCAGCGACGGGCGTCCGGCCAGGAACTCGCGCAAGGTCTCGCCCTCGACGAGCTCCATGGCGATGTAGTGCAACTCCTCGGGGCGCTCCTTCGAGGCGATCGATTGCACGACGTACGACGGCCGCGCCTGTCCGATCTCGTAGATGGCCACGATGTGCGGGTGGTTCAGCGCGGAGGCGGCCTTCGCTTCCTGGGCCAGGCGGTCGATGCGCTCGCGGTCGTTGGTGAGCGCCGGCGGGAGGACTTTGAGGGCGACGTCGCGGCCGAGGCGCTCGTCGCGGGCGCGGTAGACGTCGCCCATGCCGCCGGAGGCCAGGAGCTTGAGGATGCGATAGGGCCCGACAGCAGTACCGCTCGGCAGCGGCTGCCGCGACGGCTCGTCCGCGAGGTCAGGATGCTGTACGACTTCGCCGCCACCGAGGATGGAGCCCATCGAAAACCTCCTGTGGGGAAGACCTGTGTAGGCTTATAACTCGTACGGCGGGATTTCGTTCTGGATGGAAGGGTAGTGTTTTCGGATTCGTGCGCCCGCGTTCACAAGAGCGTTAAAGCTCGGCGCGGAAAGCGAACGCGGCCGCATCGACGAGCTTGTGATGCCACGGCCGCGACTTCCACTCGTCGAAGCGCACCTCGCGCGCGTCCTTCATGTCTTCGAAGAACGCCGCCCGTAGTTTCCCGGCCAGATCGCGGTCCGTGAAGCCGACGGTGATCTCGTCGTTGCGCTGGAAGGAGCGGTCGTCGAAGTTCGTCGAGCCGACGCAGGACCAGACGCCGTCGACGACGATCACCTTCTGATGCAGCAGCGTCTTCCGGTACTCGAAGATGCGCACGCCGCGCTCGAGGAGGTCGCCGAAGTGATGATGGCTGGCGTGCTGCACGAGCGGCGAGTCGATGACGGAGGCGGCCGGCAGCATGACCTGCACGTCGACGCCGCGCTTGACCGCCTCGACCAGCGCGCCGATGGCGTCGTCGTGCGGGAGGAAGTACGGGTTCTGGATCAACAGCTCTTTGTGCGCGGAGGAGATGGCCAGGTAGTACAGCAACTGCACCGAGGAGATGCTGCCGTGCGGCGAGGTGTAGGCGACATGCGCGTCGGTCGGCCCGCATTTCTCGAGCTTCGGGTAATACGTCTCGCCGGCCGGCACCTCGCCCGTCTCCTCGATCCAGTTCTCGCAGAAGCAGCCCTGCACCGTGTTCGCTACGGGCCCTTCCATGCGCACGAAGGTGTCGCGCCAGTGGTCGCGGTCCTCGGCGTTGCCGGTCCACTCCTCGGCGATACCGTGCCCGCCGACGTAGGCCACGCGCCCGTCGAAGACGGCGATCTTGCGGTGGGTGCGGTTGTTCATCATGCCGATGTTGCTGACGCGCAGCGGGCGGAACTGGCGAACCTTGCAGCCGGCGTCCTTCATCCGCCGCATCAGGGCCCGGTCCATGCGCGAGGAGCCGGAGTAGTCGAGGAGGAGGCGCACCTCGACGCCGTCGCGGGCGCGCGCGGCGAGGGCGTCGGCGATGCGCTCGCAGATCGCGCCGGTCCACCAGATGTACGACTCGATGTGGATGGAGCCGCGCGCGGCGGCGACGTCGTCGAGGAGGCGGTCGAAGTAGGCGCCGTTCTGCAGGATCTCGACGCGGTTGCCGGCGTCGATCGCGCCCTCGGTCAGGCCGATGAGCGACGGCACCATGACGTCGATGTTCCCGTCGCCGGAGAGCTCGAAGTTCGGCTTGATGCGCCGGCGATTCGTCGTCCAGAGCAGCAGAAGAAGCGCGCCGAGCGCCGGCACATGCCAGTCGAAGGAAGTCTTAGAGCCGCCGGATCGCTCGAGCGGCGAGCTTCTTGGCCCTTTCAATTTTCTGCTCCCGCGGCGCGTCGCCGCCGACGCTGACGCGCACGATCGTGTCGCCCTTCAGCACGTACAGCGCGCCGGCGATGCGCGTGCCGCTCCAGACCGCGGCGTCGCCGACGCCGTCGACGGCGATCGTCTCCGCCTCCCGCTCGTGACGGACGTTCGAGACGAGCTGCAGGTGCTTCTTCCAGAAAGCCTGCGTGTCGCCGCGGATGAGGTCGACGGAGACGGAGTCGGAGAGGCGCGGCAGCGCGTACAAGCATTGCGAGACCTGGAGCTCGCGCGTGCCGCTCTCCTTCAACTTCGTCGATTTGAAGCGCGCGCCCTGCACGGCGGCAACGTCGCGCGCAGAGAGGACCTGGCAGGCATTCGGGGCCCGGCCGCTGTGGCCGAGCCCCAGCACGAGTGCGAAAACGATCAACATGCCGGGCGGGAGTGCAAAAACCCGACCGGATACAGGGAACAGGTCACAGGTGACAGGTCGAAACCCTGTTCCCTGTCACCTGTTCCCCCGTCACCTCTAATTAATGTCCTGTCCGGCTTCCAGCTTCTTGATCGCTCCCTCGAGGCTCTTCTTGTTCGCCGCGTCCGGCGCCTCGGCCAGCGCGGCCTTGGCGTACTTCAGGGCCTCGGCGTAGTTCCCCTTCGCCGAGTTCGCGCGCGCCAGGCTGACGTTCACCGGCCACTGGTTCGGGAAGCGCTTGGCGTTGAACTCGAAGACTTTGATGGCGTCGTCCTTCTTCTTCTGGGTCAGCAGCAGTCGGGCGTACTGATGGATGTCGGACGGCGTGGCGGTGGGATGGTTCAGGGCCTTCTCGCGCGTCGCTGCGGCGTCGGCGGTCTTGCCGTTCATCTCCTGCGCCGTCGCCAGCGTCATCAGCGTGCCGAAGGTTTCGTGCCCGATGCCCTGCGGCGCGTGCGCGGCCGCCTCGGCCCACTGCAGGGCCTCGGCCGGGCGCTTCTGCCCGAGCGCGTACTGCGCCGCCGCCATCCAGTTCTCGTACGTGAACCCCGGCGAGGAGCGCAGCTCGTTGCCGATCGCAGCCATGTAGTAATCGGCCGCGTTCGGCACGGTGATCTCGAGCGGCGCCGCGAGTTCCTCCCACTTCATGGCCAGCGTGGCCTTGTCGTTCTTGCGCTCCGTGAAGTCGTAGGTCAGGACTTCGCGATATTCGGCCTTCTCCGGTTTCACCTTGACGCGCAGCGCGTCCTCGGCCGGGTCATAGAAGAAGCTGCCCCACGAGGTGTGGTTCTTCGAGAAGATGGCCGTCCATTCGTTCGGATCGGGGATGAAGAACAGCGCGTACGTGCCGGCGGGGAGCTTCTGCCCCTGCACGACGATGTCGTGCGAGGCGGTGAAGACCGTGTTCTCGTTCGCGCCGCCGCGCCACGGGCACTGCTTGCACGTGCCGAACCCGAGATCCGTCAGGCCGTACGGGACGAGCGCGCCCCAGATCTTGCCGCGCCGATCGTCGCCCTGCGGGCTATGCACGTGCGGACTGCTGTACTCGACCGAGACTTTGACCGGACCGATTTGCTGGATGACCGTCTGCCGTTGATTGCCGCCCGACGGCGGAAGCGTGATGCCCTGCGCGAATGCGCCCAGAGCGCCCAACGCCACCGCCGCTGCGGCGAGGAAACGTTTGCCCATGGCTTGCCCTCCTTATGTTTCGCGTGAAGACGAAGTAAGCCACGGGCGGTTGCGGAGGCGTCGTTAGCGATTGGTGAACTTCACCACAACGTCTCCCACCACCGCTTCTTCGCCGGCGGCGTGACCGCGGCGATGTTCATCTTCTTGCGCACCGTGTCGATCTTCCAGCCCGTCAGGTGGGCCACGTTCTTCGCCTCGGTGTCGTAGCGGACGTGCAGCATTTGCCGGTATTCGTTCGCCGCCGGGCAGCTGGCCTTCCCCGTCCACGGATGATGGAGGACGTAGCGGGCCTGGAAGTTCTGCTGGTCGCCGGTCTCCTGGAAGACGAGGTCCTCGGGGAAGTGGGCGCGGTCGTAGCGGACGTGCAGCCGCGTGATGAAGGCCGGCGTCCCGCCGCCGCGGATGGCGTCGTTCGGCGCCCACCAGACGCCGAGCTCATGCAGTTCCTTGTTCGACAGCGGCTCGGACGCGCACGGATCGCACCACTGGCTGTTCCACGCGTACTCGAGGAAGACCGTGCGCATCTCCTCGCGGCGCACCTGCTCCGCGAAGAGCGCCTTGTAGAACGGACCGAACTCGTTCTTGATGAAGAGCGGCACGTCGTGGTCGCTCGGCAGCTTCACGGTGCGGTAGTTCGTCGTCTCCACGCGCCCCTTGCGCGTGATCGTGTAGACGAAGAGCTCCTGCGGCCCGTTCGCGTTCACCGTGCCGAGGCGGATGGGGAGCATGAACTTCGGCGACTCGTAGGCCACCTGGATCGGCCGGAGGTATTGATAGCCGAGCTTGGCCTGCTCCTTCAGATTCACCTTGGCCACGAAGAAGTGCATGTGCTGCTTGATGTAGCTGTCCAGCACCGCCGCGGCGCCCTGCGGGATCGTGTAGCCGTTCTCGCGGAGCCAGATCTCCAGGCCGTCGGACTGCTTCGCGGAGAGGATGAGGATGTCGTACTCGCCGACGGTGTACGAGGCCTCGATCGTCACGCCGAGGGACTTCGCGCGAGAGCTGACCTTCTGCACGGCCATGTCCTGCATCGGCGCCGCCGCCCCGACGGCGACAGGCATCGGCGGCCGGCACGGGTCCTCGTCGTAGTACTCGACGAGGCGCGGCGCGGAGTAGGCGTCGATGTGATCGATCAGCGCTTTCTCGGCGACGTGGATCTGCCCGCGCTCGATCTTCGTCGGCACGGGGATGACGACGGCGAACTCTTTCGGGTTGCCCTGAAAGTCGTTGGCCATGGTCATGACCGTTTTGTCCTCGTCGTGCACGAGCACGACCTGCGAGGCGCGGTTGAAGAGCTTGGCGTCGCCCTTGGCCACGTAGAAGCCGCAGAAGCCGAACGACGGCGACGCGGCTAGGAGGAGAAGGAGAGAGAAGACGGTTCGCATGCAGTGCCTCCCTTCCAAGCAAATCGTTCCGCTCGGAAGACGATATCGATGACGGGCGTGAGGAACGAGGTGAGGGCGAGCGACCAGAGGATGCCGTTGGTGCGGAAGAGACGGAACTGGATGTAGCCGGCGCCGAGGGCGACGAGCGCGGCGAAGAGGATGCGGCCGGCGCGCGAGTCGGGCGTGGTGCGCGGGTCGGAGATCATGAAGAAGGTGAAGAGGAGGAGCGCGCCGTTCTCGAGGCGGTGCAGCGGGATGGACATCGGCTCGCCGAGCCAGAGGGAGCGGCCGATGACGATGGCGCTCCAGAAGACGATGAAGGCATAGGTGACGTCGCTGCGCTCGGCGCGGTGCACGACCAGGCCGCCGATGCAGATCATGAGGAAGCCGAAGAAGGCGACGTTGCCCCACTGGCCCGGCGAGACCCAGGCGTCGTTCGTGGCGCCGATGAGGAGGACGATGGCGAAGTTCGTCGGGTTGAAGAGGTGCTTCCCTTTGATGCGCAGGACGAACTTGCTGGCGATGGCGATGGCCGCGGCGAGCAAAAGCACCCAGAGGTGGTTGCTGCGGAGCAGCAGCGCGATCGATAGCCCGGAGATGATCGCGCTGCGCGGATCGTGGGAGAAGACGAGCTGCGTGGCCGCCGCGGC
This sequence comes from Acidobacteriota bacterium, assembly GCA_046723495.1. GTDB lineage: Bacteria > Acidobacteriota > Thermoanaerobaculia > Gp7-AA8 > Gp7-AA8 > DATDFB01. The sequence goes on along the minus strand of JBKOUP010000207.1, from coordinate 1,047 downwards.
GGCGACGATGAGCAGCGCCCGGAGCAGCGTGACCTCGAAGTGGAGGACGAAGACGCCGTAGAGGAGCAGCGCGGAGAGGGCGCCGATCTGCCAGTACCGAGGATCGAGTCTCTGTCTCATCACGCCTTTGGACGCGCGCGCCGCGCAGAAAGAAACCTCGACGGCGGTGATCGCTGTCACGCCGTCCATGTGCTTGCGGTCATGCCTGATCGTTTGGAGCTGTTTCGGGTGGTATGGTTTGTCGGACGTAACGACACACCTCCTTCAAATCGCCTCTCCAGAGAGGGAGAAGAAAGGAGCTTTAATGCGTCTTAAAATTCTGTTGATCCTGCTCATGCTCGTTCCGCCGCTCGCATTCGCCCAGAGGACGTCGTACGACGTCGTGGCCCCCAATGGTGTGGTCCACGTCGAAGAATACGACGTCGACGGACACCGCGAGATGCACTGCGCCATCGCGTCCGACGAAGGCCTCGCGGATCTGACGTACGACGGCCGCGCGATTCGCTTCGGCGACGGTTACGCGATCGAGTTCACCACACTGGTGCGGACGCCGGCGGTGTTCGTCCTGCGCCTTGTTGCCACCGCGCCGCATGGGCCGTCATCGACGGCGATCCTCGCCCGCAGCATGTCCACCGGCGAGACGACGCACGCCGGACTCGATGGATTCACCGCAGCGATGCGTCGCAGCCGCCATGCGCAGATCGCGGCGCGCGTGCTGACCGAGTTGCAGAGTGAGCCGGCGGACGGGCGAAAGTGGCAGATCGACCCGCTCAACCGGCTGTCGTTCAGAATCGCGCCGAATGACTGTCTTACGGATGCCTATGCGCTCGTCGTGGCTGCAGCCGGCATCCTTACCTACTGCGACAATCCGGTCACCGGCCTGCAATGCTTTGTCTCCGTCGGAGGCTTTCTGGGGGCGGCGTATTCCATGTGGAGAGATTGCCCTGACAACCAATATGCCGACGGGACCATCGGTTGGGGACCGTAGGGGCAAGCCATGATCATCGATGAGATTTTCTTGGGCGGCATGCTGCTGATCGCCATCGT
>JBKOUP010000056.1:0-8634 GCA_046723495.1 Acidobacteriota bacterium | reverse complement strand
GAGGAACACCGCCGCGCCGACGGTCCTGGTCCCCGAGGTCATCGGCTCGCCGGTCATCACGTATTGCGAGCGGTCGATGGAGACCGTCTTCGGCGGCATCATCTTGCCGCTGGCGAAGATGTTGTCGACGCCGGTCATCTGCTGCATGGTGAACTGCGGCGCGGACTTGGAGCGGCCGACCGGGCCGGCGCTCGAGGCGAAGACGACGCCGGCGTTCGTCAGGTCGGCGATGCGGTTGGCGAACACGTCGTCGATGGCCACACCGTTGACGAGGTATCCGAGGCGGACGTTGTTCGCGCCGAGACCGAGCGGCGCGACGGCGACGTGATAGAGGTGATTCCCCTCGGCGAGCACGCCCGCCACGGCCGGGATCGTGGCGTCGTCGACGATCTGCTTCACCAGCGCCGACTCCGCGGCCATGTTCTCGTTCGGTGCGGCCGTCAATGCCGGGCGATCGGTGCGTCCCAGCAGATTGCCGCGATCGTCGAGCAGCATCATCACGTCCGTGCCGAGGGCGGCTTGCCGCTGCGTGAGCTGATCGAAGATGTCGGCGTAGTTGATCGCCGGCGGCGCCGTGGGGTTGGCCGGATCGGGCGCCGGGTGCATGGCGTTCTGCATGTAGGGGACGAAGTTCGGATCGTTGCCGAGGAGCTGCGTCGTCAGCGTGAGGCGCGAGAGCCGCTGCTTCTCGAACTCGCGGAACAGCCGCGCGGCGGACGAAATCGATTTGTCCGCCGTGGCGTGGGCGATCGTCTGCGCGCGCTGGAACGTCAGCCCCACGGCGGCGGCGACGACGAGGGCGATCAGCGGCGCGGTGAGGAAGAAGATCTTCCACACCAGCGGAAAGCGCGGCCGCTCCACCGCCAGCTGGCTCGGCGTGACCGCCGGCATCGCCGCCGGAGTCATCTCAACGGTCTGCGCCGTCACCTCAGTAGTCCCTCGGCGGCGCCGTGTACGGCTTGCCGACCTTGTTCAAATGCGAGCCCGCGCGGTAGTTGCTCGTGTCGAGCGTCAAGGCGACGTTCGCGGCGCCGGCCGGGCCGACGTCGATCATCGCCGCCGTCTGCCCGCCCTGCTCGTTCCAGGCCACGAGCTTGTACTTCCCCGGCGGCACGTCGCGGATGGCGTAGTTGCCGTTCCCGTCGGCGAAAACGTAGTACGGCGTGGGCATGACGTGGATGACCGCGGACATGTTCGGGTGCACGTTGCAGTAGACGTTGACGACGCCGGGGGCCGTGAACTTCTCGGACTTGCCGGCGCCCCTGCGATAGAGGCCGAGGTCGAAGGTGCTGGCCGGCGAGAGGGAGAAGAGGTTGTGCGAGATCGGGTCGTCGTTCGGGAACTCGACGGTCGAGCCGAGCGGGACGGCCAGCACGTGCGGGACGAGGGTCTTGCCGCGCGTGATCATCTGGAACTTGCCGGGCGGCTTCGGAGCGACGCGGCCGGCGGCCGGCTCGAGCCAGACCAGGGTCTCGTTGGGGACGGGAGTTTGCCCCCGCTTCATGATGAAGTTGACCTTGCCGCCGACGGTGGCGGCGGCGAGCGGCGCGGCCATCGCGAAGAGGCTCGCCAGGAGGAGAAGTCGTTTCATCTCAATTAGCTCCGGAAGTCGGACATGGTAGCACACGGATTTGGGCGGAAATGCTGTTGCTATTTGGCATGGAAAACGTATCATCTAATCAGTCACGAACAGAAAACGGCCGCGACTGCTGCAATAAAAACCGCCCTCGGGCGTTTTCGATTCGCAGATCTTTGACCAGATGACAAGTTCCCGCTCCTCCCCTCCACCCCGGGGCAGGCAGGAGCGGTCGATCCGGTCCGCGGTGTTGCGAGGTGGGTTACGGGCTAGCACGTGACGCTTGTCGCGGGTCCGCCGGAAATTCATGGGGGAGGAGGTACTGCGTTCGATGGATTGTTCTCATAAACCTGAGGGGGAGAGTTCCTGACCCCCACCCCGGAAGGGCGCCTGCAAAGGCGCCCTTTTTAGTTTGGCCTCGGTGGCGGAATAGGCAGACGCTGCGGACTTAAAATCCGCTGCCGCGAAAGCGGCGTGCCGGTTCGAGTCCGGCCCGAGGCACCATGAAAGCGCTCTTCCTCGCCCTCGCCATCCTTCAGCTCGTGCCGGTCTGGGCACCGGCGTACTTCCCCACCTGCGACGGACCCTCCCACGTCTACAACGCGTTCGTCATGCGCGAGCTCGTGCTGCTGCACGACGGACCGATCACGGCAATCTACGCAATCGATTGGCGCCCCAACCCGAACGTCCTCGGCCACGTGATTCTGGCCATGCTGCTCGGCGTCTTCAGCGCCGCGGTCGCGGAGAAGATTCTCGTCAGCATCATCGTGCTGCTCTTTCTCGGCGGCGCGTGGATGCTCGCCCGCGGGAGCGTCTACGCGTTTCTGGCGTTTCCGTTCGCATTTCATCTGCTCCTGAGCTACGGCTCGTACAACTTCGCCATCGGCGTCGGGATCTACCTCATCACGCTGGCGCTCTGGTGGGAGCGTCGCGAGCGGGCGGATGGGCAGAGCATCGCGCTCATCGCGCTGCTGTCGCTCGTCTGCTACGCGGCGCATGCGATGCCGGCGATGCTGCTGGTCGGATCGATCGGCCTCCTCTGGCTGGCGACGCCGCGGCGGCAGGTGCGCCAGCTGCTGGCGCTCGTGCCGCTGCTTCCGCTGCTGGCGTGGTTCTTCGGACATCCGCGTCCGGGCGGCGGCACGCGGCCGAAGCTCGCAGAGCGCGCCGTTGCGCTGGCGCGCTTCGATATCCTGCAGACGTTCGATTCCGTGCAGCTCACGCTCGGCGCCGCGATGTTCGGAATTCTCGTGGCGCTGATCATCGTCACCGTCGCGGCCGAGCGGCGGCGGCGCGACGAGGACGCCTTCGCGGTTCTCACCGTCGCCGTCGTCGCGCTCTACTTCGTCGCACCGGACGGCGCCGCCGGCGGGCTGTTCCTGCCGCAGCGCCTGCTCACGGTCGTGCCGATCCTGCCGTTGCCGTGGCTGACGCCGCGCCTCCCCGCTCCGCCGCGCGCGGCGCTCGTCGTCGTGCTGTCGGCGATCGCCGCCGGCAACGCGTTCTTTCTCGCGAGACACGAGCGCGCCGTCGCCCGCCGCATCGGCGCGTTCGTCCGCGCCGAGCGCGCCATCCCTCCGAGATCCTCAATTCTCGTGTTGAACGGCGAGCGACAGCCGCGCGGAGCGCTCGTGCCGTTCCTCGCGCACGCGTCGGGCTATGCCGCGGTCGAGCATCGCCTGGCGGATCTCGAAAATTACGAGGCGGACACCGACTTCTCTCCGATCCGGCATCGCCCGCGCACGCCGGTGATCGACCGGACCGCGCTCGAGCTCGATCCGGCCCGCTTCGACGTCGACTCCTTCGAGCTCGCGGACTACGTGATGGTCTGGCACCTTCCGCTCCTCCGAGGACTGGAGAGCCACTACGAGCTCGTCTCGGAGTCGGCCGAAGCGCGGATCTACCGGCACCGCGACGGCGACGCAGTGTTGCTGCCGATCGCCGGAACGCTGCAGCCGGTCGACGGCACGATCGAGCGCTGGAACGTCGAGCAGACGATCGCGAACCGCGGCGCGCAGCCGGCAAGCATCCACCTCAGCGCCTGCAGCGGCGTCCCGTGCGACTTCGTCCTCGCCGCGGGCCAGTCGCGCCGCATCGCCGCCGACGCCGGCCATCCCTTCATCGTCGCCCGCGTTCCGCGCGACGTCGCGGTGCGGACCATCGTCGAGCGCGACGGCGACGACGGCAGCGTCTCCTTCCTGGCCGTCCCGTCGATCCCGCTGCGGGCGTTCGCACCGCGCTCGATCGACATCCCCGCCGTGCCGCTCGTGCACCGCCTCCGCCTGCGCGTCTGGATCTTCGGCGCGGCGCCGTCGCAGTTCGACCTGATCGCGTTCAGCGACGACGGGCGCAGCGAGCGGAAACGCCTGACCATCGCCCGGCCGGCGAACGGCTACTTCAGCGGCGACGTGTCTCGGCTGCTCGCGCCATTGCAGGGGCGCGTGCGCCTGCGCATCGACGCCGGCGCCGACTCCGCCCGCGTCTGGGGCTTCGTCAGCGAGACCGGAACCGCCGACACGCCTGACGCGCTCTACCTCGGATATCATCCGTAGGTCATGACCACAGCCATCGCCGAAGCGACCGCGGCCCCTCTGACGCTCCTGTCCGAGGAAGAGCAGATGTTCCAGCAGTCCGTGCGCGACTTCGCCGTCGAGAAGATCCGGCCGCTGGTGCACCAGATGGACCGCGACGCGAAGATGTCGAAGGATCTGATCGGCAATTTCTTCGAGCTCGGCATCATGGGCATCGAAGTGCCGGACCAGTGGGGCGGCGCCGGGGCGTCGTTCTTCACCGCCGTCCTCGTCGTCGAAGAGCTCTCCCACGTCGACGCCTCCTGCGGCGTGCTCGTCGACGTGCAGAACACGCTCGTCAACAACGCCCTGCTGCGCTGGGCCAACGAAGACCAGAAGTCGAAGTACCTCTCCATGCTGGCGAAGGACACGGTCGGCGCCTATGCCCTCTCCGAGGCGGGATCGGGATCGGACGCGTTCGCGCTGTCTTGCCGCGCCGAGGAGAAGGGCGACCATTGGGTCCTCAACGGCCAGAAACTGTGGATCACGAACGCGTACGAGGCCGGCGTCTTCATCGTCTTCGCCAACGCCAACCCGGACGCCGGCTACAAAGGGATCACGGCCTTTCTCATCGAGCGCGACTTCCCCGGCTTCACCGTCGGGAAGAAGGAGGACAAGCTCGGCATCCGCGCCTCCTCGACGTGCGAGTTGATCCTCGAGGATTGCCACGTGCCGAAGGAAAACGTCCTCGGCGAGCCGGGCAAGGGCTACAAGATCGCCATCGAGACGTTGAACGAGGGACGCATCGGCATCGGCGCGCAGATGATCGGCGTGGCCCGCGGCGCGCTCGAGCACGCCGTCGCCTACGTGAAGGAACGGAAGCAGTTCGGGCAGCGCGTCTCCGAGTTCCAGGGCGTGCAGTTCCAGATCGCCGACGCGGCCACGGAGCTCGAGGCGGCGCGGCTGATGGTCTACAACGCCGCGCGGCTGAAGGACGCCAAGCAGCCGTTCCTTCGCGAGGCCGCCATGGCCAAGCTCTTCTCCTCGAACGCCTGCGAGAAGATCACTTCGCTGGCCGTGCAGCTCTTCGGCGGCAACGGCTACACGAAGGAATACCCGGTGGAGAAGTACTGGCGCGACTCGAAGGTCGGACAGATCTACGAGGGGACGTCGAACATGCAGCTGGCCACGATCGCCAAGACGATCCTGACGGACCGGCTGTAGCTCCGAGCGCCGATCAGCAATTCTCCCAGTCGCGGCGCTGCCGCCGGAAGGGCATGGCCAGCAACTTTCCGATCGTCACGTCCGCCGGCGCGGCGTAGGCCGGCACGCCGATCGTGATGTCCTGCTGCGGGACGTCGAGCCGCATCGTTCCGTGCAGCGTATCCCACAGCGAGATCATGCTCGACCAGTTGCTGTCGGTCTCGTTCTGGCGGTCGGAGTGGTGGATTCCGTGCATGCGCGGCGTGACGATCAGGCGCACCAGCACGCGCTCGAACGGCAGCGGCAGGCGCACGTTGGAGTGATGAAAGAGGATCGAGGCGAAGAGGATCGTCTGCCACAGCCACAACGTCTGGGCGTCGACGCCGATGACGAGCATCTGCGCCGCCCGCGCCGGAATCGACAGCGCCAGCTCGCCGAAGTGGAAGCGCAGCGCCGTCGTCGTGTCGAGGTCGAGGTCGACGTGGTGCACGAGGTGGAAGCGCCAGAGGAACGGAACGCGATGCGTGGCCCAGTGCCACCACCACAGCGTGTAATCGAAAAGGATGATGGCCACGGCCGTCTCGATCCAGCGCGGCCACGACACGGCCTGCAGGAGTCCGACGCGATTCCGCACGATCCACGACGCCACCGGCTGGAGCACCGGCGCCTGGAGCAGCGTCATCAGCGCCAGCGAGACGCCGCCCACGGTCAGGTTGCGGACGACGTGGCGGAGCTTCGACTCCACGCTGCGCCGCAGCGGCGCGAAGTGTTCGCCGAGGAGCATCGCGCCGCCGACCAGCGCGATCACAGCGGCCGTGATCGTGAATCCGCCGGAAACAGGCATCCGTAAACTATGCAGTATGACCGCGCAGAGAGTCACCGCTCAGCCGCGCTGACGCCGCGCACGAAGGCCTCGATCTCGCGCAGCACCGGCTCCTGATCGCCGGCGAACGGCAGATGATCGATCCCCGGCAGCTCCACGAAGCGCGCGCCGGGGATGTGCCGGGCCAGGTAGCGCCCTTCCTCGACGTTCATGTCGCGGTCGCCGCTGCGGTGGAGCACGAGCGTCGGGGCCCGGATCGCGGAGAGCTCCTCGCGGATGTCGATGTCGGTGTTCATCTTCGCCAGCGTCACGGCCGCGCCGGGGCTGGCGGACATGCGCAAGTACGCCGACCACCAGTCGCAGAACTCGGGATCGTTGAGCTCCGACGGCGCGATCATCTGCAGGTCGACGACGCCGCCCCAGTTCTGCTCGATGTCGCGGAAGAAGGCCTGGCGCGCCTCCGGCTTCGAGCCCCACGGGTAATCGGGCGCCCACGTCCGGCGCGCGTAGCCGCCGTAGATGATGAGGCCCTTCGTCCGCTCCGGAAACGTCGCCGCGAAGAGCGCCGACATCGGCCCGCCCTCGGAGATGCCCATGATGATCGCCTCCGTCGAATCGGCGGCGACCATGACCGCGCGCACGTCGTCCATCCGCTGCCGCAGATTCGGCATGGCCGTGACGCGGTCGGACAGGCCGGTGCCGCGTTTGTCGAAGAGGATCAGCCGCGAGAAGCCGGCCAGGCGCTGGAAGAACTGCGCAACGCGCGGGTAGGTCCAAAAATACTCGACGTGCGAGACCCAGCCCATGACGAAGACGAGGTCGGGCCCGTCGCCGCCGGCGACTTGATACGCGATGTTGACGTCGCCGCTTTTCGTGTAACGCGTTTTCGGAATGGGCGTGCCGGGAGTGCTTCGCGCCGCGGGACGCTCGAACGTCCGCACCCGCTCGGCGATGCGTGCAACCGTCTCGGCGCTGGCGGGATCGATCGCCGCCACGCGCCGCAGGATGTCGAGCGCGCGGCCATCGTCGAGCGTGCGCGCCGCGGCCACGCGCAGCGCGGCGTCGACGAAGGTCTGCCGCAGCAGCTCCCGTTTCCGCGTGACCAGATCGAGATCGTAGTCCTCGGGGAGGAGATCGGCGGTGTAGAGATCGAGCGCCCGCGCCACGCGCTCGCTGTCGGGCGAGCGCGTCTCCGCTTCGAACACGTCGACGTCGACGACGGCGTCGTGCAGCTCGACCATCCCCTGCCGGAACGTCACGCGCTCCTCGCCGACGACGGCGCGCAAATCGTGGATGGCCCGGTAGAGATTGTTGGCCCCGTCGGCGGGCGGCTTGCCGGGCCAGAGCATCTCCACGGCCTGGTCGCGGTACAGGGCATGCTTCGGCGACAGCGCCAGGAGCTTAAGGAGGTCCGCGGCGCGCTTGCGGAAGGCCTCGGCCGCGACACGCTCGCCGCCGAGCGATGCTTCGAATCGTCCGAAAAGGGAGATGTTGAGCGCGATGCAGCGAGTATAGACGACGCCGTCAGTTCGCCCGGCGAACGCTCTCGCGCGCTACCGCCGAGATGATGTCCGAAATGATCACCAGCACGGCGCCGAGGAGCACGAGGAACAGCATTTCGTCGTAGTGGTTCCGCGCCCGCGCGTCCTGAATCCAATAGCCGAGGGAGACGATGCCGAGGAGCCCGAGGATGGTGGCGTCGCGCACGCAGGTCTCCCATCGATAGAAAAAGAAGAGGAGCGTGCGGTTGAAGACCAGCGGCACGATGGCACTCACGGCGATCTGCCCGCGCGTGGCACCGGCGGCGCGCAACGCCGCCAGCGGCGCGCGGTCGAGATCCTCCACGACTTCGGAGGCGAGCTTGCCGAGGATTCCGGCGTTGTGAATGCCGAGCGCCAGCACGGCCGGCCAGGCGGTGGGCCCGAAAAGAATGAGGAGAAGAAATGCCCAGATGTACTCCGGCACGGCGCGGGCGAAGATGAGAATCGACCGGCTGCCGCTCTCGAGCGCTTTCCACCACGCCGTCCGGGCCAGGCCGGGCCGCCGAAGCGCGCCGACGAACGGCTCCGGCGTGGCGAAGTTGCGCGCCGCGGGAAGGCAGAGCAGCGCGGCCAGGATTCCGGCGAGGACGATGGCGGCGATGGAGATGGCCAGCGTCGCGCCGGCCGCGGCGAGCCCGCGGTCGGCAAGGACGTCGCGCGCCCAGTGCCAGGCCACGGAGAGATCGAAGTCGCGGCCCTGGAGCGGGTGGGGACGGAGCTCCGCGAGAAATCGCCGCAGGTTGCGGAGCCGCCGCTCCGACATCAGGGCATCGAGACCGAAGTCGCCGCTCCACCACGAGACCGCGACGATCGCCGCGACGGCGGCCGCGGTCAGGCGAAGATAAAGACTGCGGGGACGCGTCCGATAAAGCCCTTCGATCGCCGCATCGCGCGTCATGCCATCAGCCTCCGCCGCAGCCCGCCGCTCCAGACGTCGACGACGAGCACCAGCGCGATCAACGTATAGAGGTACGTCCAGAC
>JBKOUP010000270.1:0-5471 GCA_046723495.1 Acidobacteriota bacterium | reverse complement strand
GGCCGGCTCGCTCGACGGCAAGCTGCGCAAGCAGATCGTCACCAACGTTTCCAACGCCGTCTTCGCCCCGCCCGACCGCATCGTCTTCTCGCGCGGCACGGTGCTGATGTCGCAGCGCTGCGATCCCGACGCCCTCGCCGTCAGCGGCGAGCCCGGCCCGCTCCCCTTCGGCACCCTCGCCGACAGGACCTCGAAGCAGCTCAGCATCGTCAGCGCGTCGGAGAACGGCACGCTGGCCTTTCTTCCCGCGCCCGAGGGCGCCACGCGCCTGGTGTGGGTCGACGCCAAGGGACGCGAGGACGGTGCGATCGGCGAAGCCGCCGACTACGACGACGCCGCGCTCTCACCGGACGGAAAGCACATCGCCGTGGTGCGCCGCGCGCCCGACGGCAGCGACATCTGGCTCGGCGACGTGTCCAATGGCAGGCTCTCGCGCTTCACGTTCCATCCCGGCCTGTACGGCTTCCCGTGCTGGAGCCGCGATTCGAAGCAGCTCGCCTTCTTCTTTCAAATGGACGCCGTCGGCCAGGTCTGCACCAAGTCGCTCGACGGCGCCGAGCGCACTCCCGTGTTGAAATCCGAAGCGTGGCAAATCCCCAACGACTATTCGCCCGACGGCACCACGCTCCTGACCTTCGTGCAGACGCCGGCAGCGGCCGGCGATCTGTACACGCTGACCCTCGGCCCGAAACCGGTGATGACACCCTTCGTGGCCACGCCGTTCGACGAAAGCGCGGCGACGTTCTCGCCCGACGGCCGGTGGGTGGCCTATCAGTCGAACGCATCGATGCGCAACGAGGTCTACGTCCGCCGCTATCCCCTCAGCCCGGAGCAGTGGCAAATTTCGAACTCGGGAGGGGAGAGCCCGATGTGGAGCCCGGACGGGAAAGAGCTGTTCTACGCCGCCGGCGACACCATCATGCGCGTCCCGATCGGCGGCGGCGCGTCGCTCGATCCCGGCACCCCCGCGCCGCTCTTCCGCATTCCCGGACATCACGTCGGGCCGCGCCTGACCGGATCGGTCTCGGGACCCGTGATCAGCGGCATCACGCCCGACAAGCAACACTTCCTCTTCCGGCTCAGCACGGAGCAAGGGCTGCCGTCGATCAATGTCGTGCTGAACTGGCGGAAGGCGCTTCAGGAGCGGTAGCCCGCAGCGAAAGTCTCCATCGCCGTACCCGCCTCTTGCATTCGGCTCGATAGTTTGATATTCTTCAAACTATTGAAATGAGCGGTCAGATCGTCTTCAAGGCCCTCTCCGACCCCACCCGCCGCGAGATCCTCCGCATGCTGCGGAAACGGCCGATGCCCGCCGGCGAATTGGCCGAGGCGTTTGTGATGACCAAGGGATCGCTGTCGCATCACCTCAACATCCTCAAACAGGCAGACCTCGTCCGCTGCGAGCGCCGCGGACAATTTCAGGTGTACTCGCTCAACACGAGTGTGCTCGAGCAGACGATGGCCGCGTTGCTGGAGTTGTTCGGTCCCGCTGAAAGGAATCGCCGATGAGAGTCGCCGCCGGAGTGCTGATCGTCTTCGCGTTTGCCTTGTCGATCGGTGTGTATTCGCATCTTCCCGCCACGGTTCCCGTGCACTGGAACGCGGCGGGCCAGATCGATCGGTACTCGTCTCGCGCATTCGGCGCGTTCATCATGCCGGCGATCATGATCGTCCTGGCCGGCATGTTCGCGGTACTTCCGGCCATCTCGCCGAAAGGGTTCGACATCGAAGGAAAATCCCGCGCATATACCGCGATCGTGTTCTCGATTCTGCTGTTCCTGTTCGGTTTGCACGTCTTCCTGCTCCTCGCGGCGCTGCACCTCGCACGCTCCATCACCGCGGTGATCCCCCTCCTCTTCGGTCCTCTGCTCATCATCGCCGGCAACTACCTGCCGAAAATCCGGCGAAATTTTTTCGTTGGCATCCGCACGCCGTGGACGCTCGCCGACGAAGACGTTTGGTATCGCACGCATCGCCTGGGCGGCGTGCTGCTCGTGGCCACCGGAGCGCTGCTGATGGTCATCGGTCCATTTCTCCCGGCGCGCGCATTGGAGATCTTCATCCTGTCGACGTTGATCGGCACCGCATTGATCAGCGTCATTTATTCATTGGCGATCTACCGCCGGCCCGGCGGTGCTTCGGATCGAGGAGAACCTTCATGATGAAAACCCTTCTGTTTGCCGCTACGCTCGCAGTGTTCGCGATCACCACAACGGCTGAGGAATCGATTCAGCTGAAGACGCCTACGGGAAGCATCTACGGAACCCTCGTCGCGCCGCAGACGGCGAAACCCGTACCCGCCGTGCTGCTCATTGCCGGCTCCGGTCCGACCGATCGCAACGGCAACACGTCGCTGCTCGCCGGGCAGAACAACAGCCTCAAGCTGCTGGCGGAAGCGTTAGCCGCGCGAAACATCGCCTCGCTGCGCTACGACAAGCGCGGCATCGGCGAGAGCAAAGCGGCGGGAGCATCGGAGAAGGACCTCCGATTCGACACGTATGTCGACGACGCGGTGGCCTGGGCGAATCAGCTGAGCAAAGACGCGCGATTCACGGGAGTGGTGATTGCGGGACACAGCGAAGGCGCGCTCATCGGCACGATTGCGGCCCAGAAAGCGCCGGTGATCGGCTTCGTTTCCATCGCCGGCCTCGGTCAACCGGCGGACGCCGTGCTGCGACGGCAACTCGCGGGCAAACTGCCGCCGGATCTCGCGGCGTTCAACGACAAAGCGCTCACCGCTCTGAAGAGCGGCAAGACGGTTGACGACGTGCCGCCAGCGCTGCTGATGCTGTATCGGCCGAGCGTCCAGCCCTATCTCATTTCGTGGTTGCGCTTCGACCCGGTCGCGGAGATTGCGAAGGTCAAAGTTCCCGTGCTGATCGTGCAAGGCACGACGGACATACAAGTGACCGTCGACGATGCGCGCGCGCTCGCCGCGGCGAAAGCAGGATCGAAGCCGGAGATCGTCGACGGCATGAACCACGTATTGAAAATGGTTCCGGCCGATCGCGAGAAGCAAATCGCGTCGTATGGCGATCCGTCCCTCGCAATCGCGCCGCGACTCGTTGATGCGATTGCCGCATTCGTGGATCGGCTCGCAAAGGCGCGCTGAACAACGATCTCTGGACGATGCCGGTCGCCGGCGGGACGCCGCGGAAGCTCAGCGATCAGGCCGACGCGCCGTCTCTCTCTCCCGACGGGACGAACGTGGTCTTCCTCCGGTGGCACGCCGGCGCGCGGCAGCTCGACGTCGAGTGGAACGGCTTCGGCCCGTTCCGCTGGACGCCCGAGCAACTACCGCGACGAACGCTAAACCCCGCGACAACAGATGCGGTTTGCGCGCGCTTCACAACCTCGATCGCGGTGGGGAAATCCGTCGATCCGACACTGCTAACATATGGACTCCGACGGTGCACCAGAGCCCTCGACGGAGGAGGCCAGCCATGTTGAACCCGCTGCAGGAATTCAGTGGAAAGCCGGTGGAGGTGCAGGACACCACTCTCGCGCTCGACGTTCTCGGCAGGTACATCTGCAGCACGTGGGACGAGGCGGTCAACAACGGCGGAGTGGCCTTCGACGCAATCGTCATCGGCGCCGGCATGTTCGGCGCCTACTGCGCGGAAAAGATGTTCCGCAACTCGAATCTGCGGGTTCTCGCCCTCGACGCGGGACCGTTCCTCGTTTCCGAGCACGTGCAGAACCTCGCCCGCATCGGCCTCGATGCTGCCGACGCGATCGCGGTGCCGAACAACGCGAACGATCCCGGGACGCAAAAGCGGGTTTGGGGCATTCCGTGGCGCAGCCAGGCCAAGTTTCCCGGACTCGCCTACTGTATGGGCGGGCGCTCGCTGTACTGGGGTGGGTGGTCGCCGCGGCTGACCGACGCCGACCTGGCGCGCTGGCCGAAGCCCGTCGCCGACTTTCTCAGGAGCGAGTACGAGCGGACGGAGAAAGAGACCGGAGTCTTCGACACGACGGACTACATCAACGGTCCTCTGTACAAAGAACTGCGGAAGAAATTCGACGCCCTGGTCGGCAAAGTGGCGACCGTTGACGCAATCGAAGAGGCGCCGCTGGCGATCCAGGCATCGCCGCCTGCGTCCGGCCTCTTCAGCTTCGACAAATACAGCAGCGCGCCGATTCTGACGGACGCCATCCGCGATGCCGCGTCGGCGCCGGACTGGCAGCGGCGCCTCTTCCTCGTGCCGCGCGCCCACGTGGTCCGCCTCGACACGAACGGCAACCTCGTCACCGGCTTGCAGGTGGTGGTCAACGGCGCGCCGAAGTCGCTCTCGATCGCGCCAGGGTGCGCGGTGATTCTGGCGGCGAGCACGATCGAGTCGACGCGGCTCGCGCTCGAGTCCTTCCCCACGGTACGCATGGGACGGAATCTCATGGCCCACCTCCGCAGCAACGCTGTCTATCGGATCAAGCGCTCTGCGTTCGACCCGCTGCCGGAGCACCTCCAGGCCGCCGCTCTGCTGGTGCGTGGCTCCACGCCGCAGGGTCGATATCACCTTCAAGTGACCGCCGCCGCGATCGCCGGTCCCGATCCCGAAGCGGTGATGTTCCGGATGATTCCCGACATTGATCTTCTCGACGACACGCTGGCCGCGGAGTCGGCCGACTCGATCGTGATCACCCTTCGCGGCATCGGCGAGATGCAAGGGGATCAGAATCCGAACACGCCGAAGAGCACGGGCAACCCGCCGAGCTTTGTCGACCTGAGCGACCAGATGGACGAATTCAACAGACGGCGCGCCTGGGTGAACATCGTGAACACGCCCGCCGAACGGCAGCTGTGGAACGCGATGAATAGCGCGGCGGACGCGATTGCGCTGGAAATCGCCGGCGGCGACAGCTCGAAGATGCAGAGGATCAGCTTTCGCGAGGACGGACTCGGCACGACGCATCATGAGGCGGGAACGCTCTGGATGGGGAGCGACCCGAATTCGTCGGTCACGGACTTCGACGGACGCTTTCATCACATCCGGAACGCCTATGTTGCCGGCCCGGCGCTCTTCCCCACGCTGGGCTCGGCGAATCCGTCGCTCACCGCTCTGACGCTGGCGCGCAGGACGGCGCGCGCGATCGTCACCCGCTCGCTCGGCGCAGAGCCGGATTTCGTGCCGATCGGCACCGGCGGGCTTGCCGGATGGCGGCAGGCGGGCGGCGGCGGGTTCATCGAGCTCGGCGGCAACATCATCGAGTCGGCCGGCGGGATCGGCCTCCTGTGGTTCACGAAAGAGCAGTTCAGCGACTTCATCCTTCGCCTCGACTGGCGGGCCACGAACTTCGACGACAACTCCGGCGTGTTCCTCCGTTTCCCGGCGCTCACCGCCGGCGATCCGCAGGTGGCGGTCGACAACGGATTCGAGATTCAGATCGATGACACGGGAAAGAATCCGGACGTGACGCCGATCAAGTTCGGCGATCCGCTGCACCAGACCGGCGCCGTGTACAAGCTCTGC
>JBKOUP010000407.1:0-7784 GCA_046723495.1 Acidobacteriota bacterium | reverse complement strand
GCCAGATCAGCGTGATGGCGACGAGCAGCATGGTCGTCAGCGGCGCGCGGCGCTTCATCGCCCCTTCTCCAGCACCGCCGAAACGCGGCGCATGAGAAGGTGCGCGAATCGCGGAAACATCTCTTTCATTCGCATGTACAGCGCCGCAGCCGGGGGAACGATACGACGATAGTGCCCATCCTCGGCGGAATCGGCGATGGCGCGCGCGACCCGCTGCGGCGTCACCGCCGCAATCAGCCGCGATGCGCCCGGCATCTTGCCACGTTCGGCGTGCTCGAAAAACTCCGTCTCCGTCGTGCCGGGGCAGACCAAGGCCACGCGCACGCCGCGGTCGAGGACCTCGTCGCGCAGCGCCTCGGTGAATCCGATGATGGCGAACTTCGTCGCGCAGTAGCCGCCCATGCGCGCGTAGCCCATGATCCCGGCGATCGAGGCGACGTTGACGATCGTCCCGGCGCGGCGGGCCAGCATCTGCGGCAGCACCGCCTGCGTGCACCAGACCGTGCCGAAGTAATTCGTCTCCATCATCGCTGCGAGGTCGTCCGGCCTGGCGCTCTCGATCGCGGCGAAGGCGGCGAAGCCGGCGTTGTTCACGAGGATGTCGACCTCGCCGGCGGCGCCGATGAGGCGTTGGCAGTCGTCGCGCGAGGTGACGTCGGCGACGACCGCCGTGGCGCGGATGCCCAACGCTTCGCACTCGCGGACGACTGCCTCGAGCCTCTCCGCGCGCCGCGCCGCGACGACGACGTTCGCCCCGCGGCGGGCCAGCTCGACCGCGGCGGCGCGCCCGATGCCGCTGGACGCACCGGTCACCACCGCGGTCTTGCCATGGAGTGTCTTCGACGTCATGCAGACGATTGTAAGGACAGTGTCATCCCGAGCGTAGCGAGGGACCTGGGTGGGAGGGCCTGCGCGCCGCCCAAACGATCAATAGAAGCTCCTTCCTTTCAGAGAGAAATAGACCTTCCGCCCGATGACCAGGTGGTCGACGAGCTTCATGTTGGCCAGCTCGAGCACCTCGGACATCCGATCGGTGAATTCGCGGTCTTCCGCGGAGGGCGTCGGATCGCCGGAGGGGTGGTTGTGATAGAGCACGACGCCGGTGGCGTTCGCATCGAGGGCGAACTTGAGAACGTCGCGCGTGGAAACGACGGCGCGGTCGATCGTGCCGAGATAGATCTCGCGCTCGCGGAGAACGTGTCCGCGGCTGTCGAGGAAGACACCGACCAGGTGCTCCTGCACGTAATCTCGCATCCGCGCCATGGCCTTTTTGGCCAGGACGGCCGGGTTGAAAACCGGCGACTCTTTTTCGCCTTGGGAGGCGGACCGGCGTCCGAGCTCGAACGCCGCGGCGATGCGCGCGGCCTTGGCCAGGCCGACGCCTCTCGTCTTCAGAAGCTGGTCGACGTCGCGGCGGGCCATCATCGGCACGCCGCCGCCGTCGACGAGCATGTCCATCGCCAATTCGATGGCGCTTTTTCCTTCCGTACCGGAACCGAGGAGGATGGCCAGGAGATCGGCGTCCGACATCGAGCGCGGGCCGTGCTCCTGCAGCCGCTCCCGGGGGCGGTCAGCAAGGGGAAGGTCGGCGATCATCGAGTCGAACATCGCGAGTCTCCAGAATCGCCTCGACCAGCGGCGGCGTGGCGGCGGCCGCGGTCTCGGCGACGGCGTAGGTGCAGCGCGAGCCCAGCGCGCTCGTCTGCGGGTTGATGTCGATCGTCACCCCGCCGCAGAGCGCCACGAACCCGGCGGCGGGATAAACGATGCCCGAGGTGCCAATGATGAGGAGGAGATCGGCGTCGCGGATGGCCGAGGTCGCGCGGGCGACGGCGGCATCCGGCAGCGTCTCGCCGAACCAGACGACGTCGGGGCGGAGGAGGGCGCCGCAGGGGCAGCGGCGGGACGCCGCTGCTACGGCCGGCGGGGACGCCGGCGCGACTTTGCCACAGCGTGTGCAGCGATCACGGAACAAATTGCCGTGCAGTTCCACGACGTCGAGCGAGCCGGCGCGAGTGTGCAGGTTGTCGACGTTCTGCGTTACGACGACGGCGTCGCGTAGCGCGGCGATGGCCCGATGAGCGGCGTTCGGCTCGGCCTTGCGCACGAGGTCGCGGCGCCACTCGTACCACTCCCACACCAGCGCGGGATCGCGCGCGAAGGCTTCCGGCGTGGCCAGCTCCTCCGCGCGGAAGCTGCGCCACAGACCGCCTTCGCCGCGGAACGTCGGGATGCCGCTCTCGGCGGAGACGCCCGCGCCGGTGAAGACGACGACGTTGCCGGGCCGCAGGGCGCGAATCGCCGCCGCGGCCTCCCCGATCGTACTCACGCGTGCAAGGGTACGACCGGCGCGCGGTGCGCGTGCGAAATCCTACCCGCCGTGGAGTGGACGGCGAAGGTGCCGGGTAGGCGCGGGTGGAGGTTCTGCGATGAGTAGAGCTACGTCGCCGGCACGTTCGCGTCGTTGATCTGGATGAAGGCGTCCTTGCGCAGGCGCTCGATGTAGGCCTTGTAGTCGCGCTGCCAGGCCTCCTCGCTCACGTCCTTGCGCAGCTTCTCCTTCAGCGTCTCGAAGGCCGGCACCTCGGAGGGGAGGCGCTGTTCGACTTTGAGGATGTGCCACGCCGTCTTCGCCTCGATCGGGCCGATGACCTGCCCGGCCGTGGCGTTGAACACGGCCTTGTCGAGCTCCGGCAGCAGCTCGCCGCGGGCGACTTCGCCGAGGTCGCCGCCTTTGTCCTTCGTCGCGGCTTCGGAGGCGGTCTTGGCGAGCAGCGCGAAGTCCGCGCCGTCTCGGGCCTGTTTGGCCAACTCCTCGGCATGCTGCCGGGCCACGCCGACCTGCATCAGGTTCTCGGGACGAAGGATGACGATCTCGCGCAGATGGGCGCGCTCGGGGAGGCGATAACGCTCCTTCTCGCGGTCGTAGCGCTCGCGCAGCTCCTTGTCGGTGAGGTCCTCGCGGGGCCGCAGCTCGCGCGCGAAGAGCTTGTTCGAGAGGATCGTGTCGCGCATGCGCGATTCCATCTCCGCGCGGTTCATGCCCGACTTCTGCAGCGACTCCTCGAACTCCTGATCGCTCTTGATGCCGTACTGGTTCTTTACGCGCGCGACGGAGTCCTTCACTTCCTCGCTCGTCACGGTGATGTTCAGGCGGTCGGCGCGGTCCTTGATCAGGAGCTCGGCGACGATCTCGTCGATGAGGTTCTTCTTGAAGTCGGCCTTGCGCGTGGCCCATTCCGACTTCGGCGTGGTCTGCTCGATCTCGTTGTAGCCCTCGCTGAGGCGCTTCACGTACTGCGTGCGCGTGACGATGCGATCGCCGACGCGGACGACAATCGCCTCCAGGAGCTGCGCCGCGCCCGCGGTCGTGGCGAGGGCGGCGACGAAAAGTGCGAGAAGTGTTTTCTTCATATCGGCTTGGACGGGAAACCCGCCCCCTCAGTTCTTTATTCGTTCTCGTTCTTCGGCAGCGTGCCCGAATAACGGAAGGGAAGGCGGCGGGTGAGCACGGCCACGGGCAGCTCGCCGCGGGCCTTCCGCACCGCCGCGGCGATGCGCTGGCGCAGGACTTCGTCCTTCATCTTCTCGCGGATGACGGGCGCGGCTGTCTGCAGGTCGACGACGCCCGGCGCGCGGCGATCCGCCACCTTGAAGATGTGGTAGCTCGACTCGGTCTTGATGACCGGGCTGACGCCGCCCGGCTTCAGCGCAAAGATCTCGTCCTCGAACATCTTCGGCAGCTCGCCGCGGCTGACGTAGCCGATCTCGCCGCCTTTCTTGGCGTTCGGGGCAAGCGAGTACTGGCTCGACAGCTCTTCGAACGGGGCGCCGTGCTTGAGCTTGTCGGCGATGTCGTTGGCCAACGTCTCGTCGTGCACGAGGATCTGCTTGACGTGTACCTCCTCGCCGCTGCGGAACTCCGAGGCGTGCTGCTCGTAGTAGGCGCGGACGTCGGCGTCGGAGGGCATGCCGAGGTCGGCGACGAGGTCGGCGATCAGCTTCTGCCGGCGCATCTCGTCGCGTTTTTCGATCACGGTCGACCCCGCCTCGGTGCGCACGGCCGAGGCGATTTTCTCGGCGGGAACTTCCACACCGTGGCTGGCGGCGTACTCCGACAGCAGGATCTCCTCGACATATTGGTCGAGCATGGCGCTGGCGACCTCGGGCGTGACCTGGGCCAAGTCGGTGCCGGCGTTGCGCTCAATGTAGCGTTTGAAATCGGCGACCGTCACCAGCCGCTCGCCCACGCGCACGATGACGTCGGGCGGCGTGGAGGGCTTGCGATGACAGGCGAGAAGCGCGAGCGCTGCGAGGACGATCGGTAGAAACCGGCGCACGGAAGCGGGGGCGAGTGTAGCATGCGCGGATGCGATTCCCCGGCGAGAGCGACGCCTACCGCAGCGCCCGCAACGAACTGCTGGAAGCCGAAAAGGACCTCCGCCGCGATGTCGAAAACGTTGCTGCAAAGCGCCGCCAGCTGCCCCTCGGCGGCGAGCCTCCCGAGGACTATCGCTTCGACGGCGAGCACGGCGCGGTGCGCCTTTCCGAGCTCTTCGACGACGGCAAGGACTCGCTGATCATCTACAGCTACATGTACGGTCCGCAGATGGCCAAGCCGTGCGTGATGTGCACGTCGATCCTCGATGCGCTCGACGGCGAGGCCCCGCACGTCGTGCAGCGCGTCAGCCTGGCGGTCGTCGCCAAGTCGCCGATCGAGCGCATCCTCGGCTTCACGAAGCCGCGCGGCTGGCGCAACCTGCGGTTGCTGTCGTCGACGAACAATACCTATAACCGCGACTACGGAGCCGAGGAGGCCAGCGGCGCGCAGATCCCGGCGTGCAACGTCTTTGTCCGCCGCGACGGCCGGGTGCGCCACTTCTGGTCGGCCGAGCTGCTCTACGCCCCGGCGGAGCCGGGGCAGGACGGCCGCCACGTCGACATGTTCTGGCCGCTCTGGAACCTCTTCGATCTCACGCCGGAGGGACGCGGGACGGACTGGTACCCGCGGCTATCCTACTGACCGTGCTCCAGCCTGGGAGTCACCACGGCCGCTACGAAATTCGCAGCCTGCTCGGTGCGGGCGGCATGGGAGAGGTCTACCTCGCGCACGACACGCAGCTGCAGCGGCCCGTGGCGCTGAAGGTGCTGCCGGCCGAGCTGCGCGGCGACGAGGAGCTGCGCGCGCGGCTGGAGCAGGAGGCGCGCGCCGCGTCGGCGCTGAACCATCCAAACATCCTCACGGTCTACGACGTCGGCCGCTTCGGCGACGATCATTTCATCGCCGCCGAGTACGTCGACGGCATCACCCTGCGCCAGCGCTTGCAGCGCGGGGAAGTGCCGCTGATGGAGGTGCTGAACGTCTCGATCCAGGTCGCTTCGGCGCTGGCGGCCGCGGAAGCGGTGGGACTGGTCCACCGCGACGTCAAGCCCGACAACATCATGCTGCGCGCCGACGGCTACGTGAAGCTCCTCGACTTCGGCCTCGCGCTCCTGGCGGCGTCGACGTCGACGCGACGGAACAGCGGCCCGCTGACCATTCGCGGCACCGTCTACTACATGTCGCCGGAGCAGCTCCGCGGCGCCGAGCTCGACTCGCGCAGCGACATCTGGAGCACCGGCGTCGTGTTGTACGAGCTGATCACCGAGCGGCTGCCGTTCGAAGGAGCGAGCGCGCCCGACGTGGCCGCGAACATCCTCAGCGCCGAGTTGCCGCCGCTGACGCGCCGCGGCGGCGGGCCGGTGCCGCCGCGCCTCGCCGCCATCGTGCAGCGCGCCCTGGTCAAGGATCGCGAGCGGCGCACGCCCGGCGCGCGCGAGATGCTCGACGACCTGCTGCTGCTGCGCAGCGATCTCGAGCGCGACGCCTCCACGGTCATCGGCACGGACGCCTCGCGCAGCGCGGCGACGGAGAGGATCGACGTCCACGTTCCGCCGCCGTCGAATCTCCCGCATCCGCTGACGTCGCTCCTCGGCCGCGACGGAGAGCGCGACGACGTCGTGAGCCTGCTCCGCCGCGACGACGTCCGCATCGTCACGCTCACCGGCCCGGGCGGGACGGGCAAGACGCGACTCAGCGCCGACGTCGCCGCGCAGCTGCTGCCCGACTACGACGGCGGCGTCTGGTGGGTCTCGCTCGGCCCGATTCTCGACGCCCGCCTGGTGCTCTCCGAGATCGCCACGGTCCTCGGCGTCCACGAAGGCGGCGTGCTGCTCGACGCCGTCAAGAGCGCGCTGCGCGAGCGCACGTTGCTCCTCGTCCTCGACAACTTCGAGCAGGTGCTCGACGCCGCGCCGGTCATCGCCGAGCTGCTCACCGCGGCTCCGCGCGTGAAGGCGCTCGTCACGAGCCGTTCGCCGCTGCGCATCCGCGGCGAGCGCGAGTACGCCGTGCCGCCGCTGACGCTGCCGCCGCTCGATCTGCCGCTGGCGCCGGAGGCGCTGACCGAGTACGCCGCGGTGGCGCTCTTCGTCGAGCGCGCGTCCGCGGTGAAGAGCGACTTCGCGTTGACGGCGGAGGACGCCCGCGCCATCGCCGAGATCTGCATCCGCCTCGACGGCCTGCCGCTGGCCATCGAGCTCGCCGCCGCGCGCGTCAAGCTCCTGCCGCCGCGGGCGATGCTGGCCCGCGTCGGCAGCCGCTTCAAGCTCCTCTCCGGCGGCCCGAAAGATCTGCCGCAGCGGCACCAGACGATGCGCGCGGCAATCTCGTGGGGCTACAACCTCCTCGACGGCGCGGAGAAGGAGCTGTTTGCGACGCTGTCAGTCTTCCGGGGCGGCTTCTCGTTGGAAGCGGCGGAGCGGCTCGCCGGCGACGACGTGTTCGACGGGATCTCCTCCCTGCTCGACAAGGCCTTCCTCCGCCGCGATCCCGCCGGGCGCGACGACTCGCCGCGCTTCACGATGCTGGAGACGATCCGCGAGTACGGTCTCGAATGCCTGGCCGTGCGACGCGGGCAGGCGCATCTCGATCACGCGCGCGTCATGGCCGGGTTGGCGGAGGAGAACGAGCTGCAGACGGACCTCCTCGCCGTCGACGGCGACAACTTCCGCACCGCGCTCACGTCGGCGCTGACCGCCGGCGACGCGGAGCTGGCCCTGCGCCTCGGCGCGTCGCTCTGGTGGTCGTGGTATCTGCGCGGTTTCTACAACGAAGGGCGGCGCTGGCTCGAGCAGGTACTGGCCGTGCCTGGCGGCGAAGAGGTGCCGGTGCGCGCGAAGGCGATGACCGGCGCCGGCGCGCTGGCGTTTCTGCAATGCGACTACGACGAGGCCACGGCGCTGCTCGACGGCGCGATCGCGCTGGCCCGCGCGCACGGCGATCCGATGAGCCTCGCCCAGTCGCTGCAGTTCCGCGGCAGCATCGCCCGCGAGCGCGGCGAGTACGAGCACGCCATCGATCTGTACCACCTCTCGCGCACGCTGTGGGAAGAGCTCGAGGACGTCGCCAACGCCGGGCGGTCGCTGAACTACATCGCCTCGGTCTCGTGGCTCAAGGGCGACTTCGCCCGCGCGCTGGAGCTCTGCGAGGGGACCCTGCAGCTCTTCCGCGGCCGGCACGACGTCGACGGCGTGGCCTGGTCGCTGCTGAACCTGGCCGCGGCGCTCTTCTACTCCGGCCGCCACGCCGAGGCCGAGGCGAGGATCGACGAGTGCCTGGCCTGGTCGCGCGCCGCCGGGTTCCGCGAAGGCATGGCCTGGTCGCTGAACCTCCTCGGCCTCGTGCTACGCGCGCGCAACGACAGCAGCGCCGCCGGCGTCCTGCGCGACAGCCTGCGCATGCA
>JBKOUP010000470.1:0-18496 GCA_046723495.1 Acidobacteriota bacterium | reverse complement strand
GCGAAGAGCATGCCGCGAGGCGAAGCGATCAACGCAGCCGGCCGTGCCGGCCTAGGTTTCTCCCCACTTCAGCTTCGTCCGCAGCACGTCGAAGTAACTCTTGTCCGGCGACTGCACCATCATCACGCGGTGGTGCGATTTGCGGACGCAGACGCGATCGTCGTCCTTGATCGGAAACCCTTCCTGGCCGTCGAGCGTGAGGTAGATCTCCTGCGACTGGCTGCGGCTCTCGATGCTCAACTCGATGTCGAGCGTGTCGGGAAGCACGATCGGCCGGTTCGTCAGCATGTGCGGGCAGATCGGCGTGATGACCACCGCCTCCATCGTCGGGTAGACGATCGGGCCGCCGGCGGAGAGGTTGTACGCCGTCGAGCCGGTCGGCGTCGACACGATCAGGCCATCGGCGCGGAAGCTCGACACGAACTTCCCCGCCACCTTCACCTGCATCTCGATGATGCGCGCCAGCGCGCTCTTGTTGATCGTGGCGTCGTTGAGCACGCGGTACGTGCGGTGATCGTGCTCCGGCCCTTCCACGCGCACGTCGAACGTCACGCGCGGCTCGGCGGTGAACTGCCCGGCCAGGACGCGCTCGAGCATCGCCGGAAACTCGTCGAGACTGACCTCCGTCAGGAAGCCGAGCGTCCCCATGTTCACGCCGAGGATCGGCACGTGGCTCGGCGCGTGCCGGGCCACCGAGAGCAGCGTCCCGTCGCCGCCGAAGGTGATGATCAGGATCGCGTCCTTCCCCAGCTCCTTCTTCGACACGCAGGGGCCGCGGTCGTCGAGCTTGTCCGCCGTCGCGTAGTCGTAGCAGGTCTCGTAGCCGCGGGCGCGCAGATCGGCGGCGGTGCGCGACGCGGTCTCCAGCGCCGCGGGCGAGCTGATCTTCGCGGAGATGGCGATGCGCTTCACTGCAGGGCGATCGCTTTCCGCACGTCGTCGGGCTCGACGACGATGCGCTCGCCGGCGCGCTCCGGGCCGACGAAGAGAATGGGATGGAGGACCTTCTCCAGGATGGCCCGCAGGGCCCGCGCGCCGAGCTTCTGCTTCAGCGCGGCGTTGGCGATCTCCAGCAGCGCGTCGCGGGTGAAGTCGAGCTGGATCTGGTCGAGCGCGCAGAGGCGCTGGTACTCCGGCACCATGGCGTCGCGCGGCTGGGTGAGGATGGAGACGAGGTCGTCGGCGCTCAGCGTGTCGAGCTGCACGCGCACGGGAAGGCGTCCGAGGAGCTCGGGGAGGAATCCGTACTTGACGAGGTCCTCGCTCGTGACCTCCTCGGGCTCGCTGCCGCCGTGGTCGAAGAAGCCGATCGGCTTGGCCTCGCTGTGCTTTTCGTCGAGGTCCGAGAACGAGCCTGCGCAGATGAAGAGGATGTTGGCGATGTCGATCTCGACGTAGTCGTACTTGTTCCAGTGCGCGGTGACGTTGAGCGGGACGAAGAGCTTCTCCCCCTCGAGGATCTTCAGCAGCGACTGCTGGACGCCCTCGCCGCCGATGTCGCGCGAGGCCGTGCCGTTGCGCGGGCCGCCGTTGCGGCGGGCGATCTTGTCGATCTCGTCGATGAAGACGATGCCGTTCTCCGCGGCGTCGACGTTCTGGTTCGTCGCGTAGAGCAGCCGGCCGATCGCTACCTCCACGTCTTCGCCATAGTAGCCCGCCTCCGTGAATGCCGTGGCGTCGTTGTAGGCGAACGGCACGTCGAGGATCTTCGCCAGCGTCCGCGCCAGGTACGTCTTCCCGGAGCCGCTCGGCCCGATCATCAGGATGTTCGACTTCCGGATCGACACCTCGCCGCCGAACTTCAGGTACTCGATGCGCTTGAGGTGGTTGTACGCGGCGATGGCCAGCACTTCCTTGGCGTGCTTCTGGCCGATGACGTACTGGTCGAGCTGCTCGAATATGCGCCGCGGAGTGACGTGGAGGAAGCGGTAGATGTCGCGCTTTTCCTTCATCGGGCGCCAGGAAACGAGTATAGCGGGTTAGGGCGCAGGGCGGAGGGGGCAGGGCGCAGATGGTGTTCCTGCCGGGGCACGTGCATCAGAAGACAATCACCTGCGCCTTGCCCCCTGCGCCCTGCGCCCTCGTGAAACTTCGGACCGGCGGCGCGCGTATCCTCGCCATGCGATGGTTCCTTCTCCTCTCCCTGGCAAGCTCGACGGCGTTCGGCGCCGACTTTCTCAAACCGTGTGAAATCCCCGGCCTCAAGGGTCCGGCGAAATGCGGCACGTACGAGGTCTGGGAGAACCGCGACGCCAAGGCCGGCCGGCGGATCGGGTTGAAGGTCGTCGTGCTGCCGGCGACGGGGTCGCCGCGCGCCTCCGACGCGCTCACGTATCTTGCCGGCGGGCCGGGCGGGGCCGCCACCGACGACGCGGCCGGAATCGCTCAGGGGTTCGCCAAGCTGCGCGAGCATCGCGACGTTCTCCTCGTCGATCAGCGCGGGACGGGAGGATCGCACGCGCTCGAATGCAACCTCTATCCGAGCAAGGACCCGCAGGCGGCGCTCGGCTCGTTCTTCCCGCTCGATCGCGTGCGCCAGTGCCGGGCGGAGTTGGAGAAGACCTCCGATCTGCGGATGTACACGACCGCGCTGGCCATGGACGATCTCGACGACCTGCGCGCCGCGCTCGGCTACGACCGCCTCGACCTCTTCGGCGGCTCGTACGGCACACGCGCCGCGCTGACCTACCTCCGCCGCCACCCCGAGCACGCCCGCGTCGCGGTGCTGGAGGGCGTGGTGCCTCCGACGAAGCCGCTCCCGCTCGAGTTCCCGCGCAGCGCCCAGGAAGCCATTGACCGCATCTTCGACGACTGCGCCGCCGACGCCGCCTGCCACGCCGCCTTCCCCGATTTGCGCGCCGACTTGCGCGCCATCGTGGCCAAGACGACGGCGAAACCGGTCGACGTCGAGATCCTCAATCCGAAAAACGGCGAGCCAGTGCACGTCACGCTCTCACGCACCCTCCTCGGCGAAGCGCTTCGCTATCTGATGTACGCGTCCGTCACGGGACTCTACGTGCCGGACCTCGTGCACCAGGCCGCGTCGGGCGACTACGCGCCGCTGGCCGAGTTCGCGCTCTCCATGCGGCAGCAACTCGTCAACGGTCTCGGCCAGGGGATGTACCTCTCCGTGACCTGCAGCGAGGACCTGCCGTTCATCACGGCCGCCGCCGCCGAGCGCGAAGCGGCCAACACGTTCCTCGGCGACTACCGCTACATCGAGCAACGCGATGCCTGCAACGAGTGGCGGCACGGCCCGATTCCGAAGAACACGCGCGAGCCGGTGCGCGCGCAGACGCCCGTGCTCCTGATCTCGGGATCGTGGGACCCGGTCACGCCCGCGCGCGACGCCGCGGAAGTCGCGGCCACGCTGCCGCACAGCCTCAACCTCGTGGTCCCGACGGGCGGCCACGGATATAACGGAGTCCCGGGCGTCGACAAATGCCTCGATCCGATCACGACCGAGTTCGTCGAGCGCGGCAGCACCGAGGGCATCGACACCGCCTGCGTCGGGCGCCTGCATCACGCGCCGTTTCCGACGAAGCCGGTCGACACGAAGGCAGTGGCGCTGACCGCCGAGCAGGAGAACGCGCTGACCGGCCATTACGTCGGCGAAGGCGTGCCGCCGCTCGACATCGCCCTCAAGAACGGAAAACTCTTCGGGCAGATCGCCGGACAACCGCAGCAGATGCTCCTCGTCCCCATCTCGCCGACACGCCTGCGTCTCCTCGGCCGTTTCGGCCGTTATTTCGAGTTCGAGATCGAGGACGGCAAGGCCGCCGGCGTCGCCATGCGCGGCGGCGCGCCGCATTCATGGAAGCGCAGCGGCTGACCTCGGCACCTCCCGTGCATCGGCTTCGGCGCGGGAGGACTGCATGGGTCTCACAAGCCTGATCTGGTTCCTGCTCATCGGTCTCATCGCCGGCTGGCTGGCCTCCGTGGTCATGCGCAGTCCGCACGGACTCCTCGGCGACCTCGTCGTCGGTGTCATCGGCGCGCTTCTCGGCGGATGGCTTTTCGGCGTCCTCGGCATCGGCGCCGGTGGGCTCATCGGCTCGATCATCACTGCCTTCGTCGGCGCGGTCATCCTCATCCTTCTCTTGCGGCTCATCCGGCGCGCGTAAGGCTGCTACACTCCGCCGCGCCTCATGTGCGGCATCAACGCCATCTACGCCTACCGCGCATCCGCTCCTCCGATCGACGCCGAGGAGCTCGTGCGCACGCGCGAGGCCATGCACTGGCGCGGCCCCGACGCCGGCGGCGCCTGGCTCTCCGACGACGGCCGCGTCGGCCTCGGCCACCGCCGCCTCTCCATCATCGACGTCAGCGAGCGCGCCAACCAGCCCATGCTCAGCCGGGAAGGCGACATGGCCATCGTCTTCAACGGCGAGATCTACAACTACCGCGAGCTGTCGAAAGAGCTGGAACCGCTGGCGACGACGTCCGACACCGAGGTCCTCTTGCGCATGTATCGAAGGTGGGGCGCGGCCATGCTGCCGAAGCTGCGCGGCATGTTCGCCTTCGCCATCTGGGATGCGCGCGACCGGACCCTGTTCCTGGCTCGCGATCCCTACGGCATCAAGCCCCTCTACGTCGCCGACGACGGGCGCACGATCCGCGTCGCCTCGCAGGTCAAGGCCCTCCTCGCCGGCGGCGCGGTCTCGCGCGCGCACGACCCCGCCGGCATCGCCGGCTTCTTCCTGCGCGGCAGCGTGCCCGAGCCGTACACGATGTACGAGGCCATCCGCGAGGTGCCGGCGGGATCGTCGATCACGGTCACGGCGCGCGGCGCCTCGAAGCCGCGCTCGTATTTTTCGATCGCCGCGGCGCTGAAGGACGCCGTCGAGCATCGCCGCCACTACGACGACGACGAGCGCGCCGCCGTCATCCGCGACGCCGTCAACGAGTCCGTCCGCTACCACCTCGTCTCCGACGTTCCCGTCGGCGCGTTCCTCTCGTCGGGGCGCGACTCCAGCACCATCGTCGCGTTGGCCGCCGAGAACGGCGGGCCGCTCGAGACCGTCACCCTCCGCTTCGACGAGTACGTCGGCACGCCGAAGGACGAGGCCCCGCTCGCGGAGCTCGTGGCGCGCGAGTACGGCACGCGGCATTCGACGTGGACCCTCACCGGCGACGCTTTCCGCCGCCAGCTCCCGCGCGCGCTCGAGGCCATGGACCAGCCGTCGATCGACGGCCTCAACTCCTACTTCGTTTCCAAGGCCGCCGCGGACCTCGGCTGGAAAGTCGCCCTCTCCGGCACCGGCGGCGACGAGTTGTTCGGCGGCTACACCACCTTCCGGGTCATCCCGCGATTCGTCCGGGCCTTCTCGATGTTCCGGCACATGCCGCGCGCGGCGAAGTCGTTCGAGACGATGTACAAGCAATTCCTCGGCGGACGGCAGCCGCGTTTCAGCCCCAAGACCGCGCACACGCTGAAGTACTGCACGACGTACGAGGGCGCGTACCTGATGAAGCGCGGCCTCTTCCTGCCGGAGGAGCTGCCGGATCTCCTCGGCGACGAGCTGGCCCGCGAAGGCTTGCAGCGCTTGCAAATCCTCGAGCACATCGGCGAGGTCATGACCCCCGACCCCGGCACCCCCTTCGCGCGCGTCGCCGCGCTGGAGACGGCGCTCTTCATGCGCAATCAACTCTTGCGCGACATCGACTGGGCCTCGATGGCGCATTCGCTGGAAGTGCGCGTGCCGCTCGTCGATGCCTTCCTGCTGCGCGCCGTCGCGCCGGCGGTCTTCTCCACGGCGAAGCGCGACGGCAAAGCGCTTCTCGCGCGCACGCCGCGCCGGCCGCTGCCCGACGCCATCGTCCATCGCCGCAAGACCGGCTTCACCCTGCCGATCCGCGACTGGCTGGCGGCGGAGCGCCACGATGTGGCGCGGTTATTTGGAATGAGGCCGTGGGCGCTGTATTTGTACGAGCACAATGTCGCAGCGGCGGCTGCGTGAGCCAGCTCACACTTCCATCCTTCCACCGGCAGCAGAATTGCACCGGTCGCAACTGTCTCAGATGAATGGTTTGAAGGTTGGTCGGTATCGTGTCCTCGAGCACCTCGGGCGAGGCGCCTCGGCCGACGTCTATCTCGCCGAGGACACGGTCATGCATCGCAAGGTCGCGCTGAAGCTCCTGCGCGTGCGCGACGCTGAGCCGGGCCAGCTCCAGCGCTTTCAGCGCGAGGCCCACTGCGCCTCGCTGCTCAACCACCCCAACGTCGTCACCGTCTTCGACGTCGGCGTCGACGCCGGCGTCCACTACATCGCCAGCGAGTACATCGAAGGCGAGACCCTGCGCCAGCGCCTCGTGCATGGGCCGCTGCCGGCGGCCGAGGCCGTGGGCATCGCCGTCGGCGTGACCAGCGCGCTCGTCGCCGCGCACGAGTCGTGGATCGTCCATCGCGACGTCAAGCCGGAGACCATCAGGCTGCGCCGCGACCGCGGCGTGAAGGTGCTCGACTTCGGCGTGGCCACGCTGGCCGGCGGCGGCGACGCCACCGACCCGCTGCGCCGTCCCGGCTCGCTCGTCGGCACGCTGCACTACCTCTCGCCCGAGCAGGTCCGCGGCGAGCCGATCATCGATACCCGCTCCGACATCTACTCCGTCGGCGTCGTCCTCTACGAGATGCTGGCCGGCTATCCGCCGTTCGGCGGCAACACCCCGCTCGACGTCCTGGCCGCCATCGTCGAGGGCGAGCCGCCGCCGCTGCCCGATTCGATTCCGCTCGGCCTGCACACGATCACCGAGAAGGCGATGCGCAAGAGCATCTACGACCGCTGGCAGACAGCGGCCGAGTTGTCGGCGCGGCTCTTCGATCTGCAGCTCGACCTGATGATGCGCGAGCGCGGCGTCCACCTCGCCGATTAGAATTGTGGCGCTTTCACAGCGGCGGCGCGGCCGCCGCGCCAGATGATCGACGTCAGTCAATCGCAACTTGAAGCAGTCGTGCGCAGCCTGCACGACGCCGTCTGCCTCGTCGACGGCGGCGGGCGCGTCGTGGCCTGCAACGACGAGTTCCGCAACCACTGGATCGACACCTTCGGCCGCTCGCCCCATCCCGGCGAGCCGCTCGACGACGGCGTGGCCCGCTCCGAGTCAGCCACGTTCTGGACCGACTTCCTCCGCCGCGCCCTTCGCGGACGAACGATGATGGCCGACGGCTGGCACGACGTCGGCGGGCGCAAGCGCTACCTGGCCGTCTCCTCGTCGCCGATCGTCGTCGAAGGCAACGCCGGCGGCGCCACCATCGTCGTCCGCGACATCACCGACCGCCGCCGCCGCGGCCACGGCGAGATCGTCGAGCTGGCCCTCACCCGCATCTTCGGCGACGAGACCTTGCTGCCCGACAACCTCACCCGGGTCATGGAGTTCCTCTGCACGGCCGACGGCTGGGAGCTCGGCATCGTCTGGCTCACCGAGGACCGCGACCTCGTTCCAGTGGCGATCTGGCACGACGGCTCCCCGCACGCCGTCGAGTTCGAGGAGGCCGCGCGCAAGGTGCGCTTCGCGCCGGGGCACGGCATTCCCGGCCGGGCCATGCGCGACAACGAGTTGATCTGGCTGCCCGATCTCTCCGACGAGACCGTGAACCTCCGCACCCTGCACGCCAGCCGCCTCGGCTTCCGCGGCGTCGTGGCCGTGCCGATCACCGACTCCCACGACGTCATCGGCGTCTTCGAGCTCTTCACACGCGCGGTCCGCCAGGTCAGCGACGACACCGCGCGGGCCCTGCACGACACCGGCGTCGCCGTCGGCCGCCTCATCGAGCGCCACCGCGGCCACGAGGAGCGCGCCGAGCTCCTGGCCGCGCTGCAGCGCAAGAGCACCGAGTGGGCCCGGACGTTCGACTCCATCCCCCTGCCGATCTTCCTGACGACGAAGAAAGGCGACGTGACGCGGATGAACAGCGCCGCGCGCGCGCTCGTCGGCGGCGACTACGCCGACATCCTCGGCCAGCCCATCGCCAGCCTCGGCGCGGGCGAGCCGTGGCACACGCTGTACGATTGCGTCAGCGCCGTCGCCGAGAGCGGCACCTCCTGCACGGCCCAATCGATCGACGCCGCCGGACGGCACTGGGACGTCAGCGGCAGCGCCTTCGGCTCCGCCGACGCTGCCGACGAGCGCGTCATCATCGTCATGCGCGACGTCACCACCATCGTCCAGCTGCAGGAGTCCGTCCGCCGCGGCGAACAGCTCTCGGCCATGGGCGAGCTCGTGGCCGGCGTGGCTCACGAGGTCCGCAATCCCCTCTTCGGCATGACCATCACCCTCGACGCCTACGAGTCCGCGGTCAACGTCGCCGGCAGCGACGCCGCGGAGATGTTTCACGCCCTGCGGCAGTGGATCGCCCGGCTGAACGTCCTCATGGAAAACCTGCTGCAGTACGGGAAGACCTGGAACGTGGAGATGCGCGAAGGTTTCCTCAACGATGTCATCGCCGAGGCCGTGACCGTGTCATCATCCGAGGCGGCCCGGGCTCGCGTGCGCGTCCGCAATGCCTGCGCCGAGGACGAGCTGGTCATCCTCATGGACCCGGCCCGGCTTGTGCAGGCAATCCAGAATCTGATAATTAATGCTATCCAGCATTCGCAACCGCGGTCCGAAGTTGTCGTACACGCGAGCCGGGATGGAGATCACATCGAGTGCGAGGTCCGGGACCAGGGCCCGGGCTTCCAGGAGGGGGACCTGAAGCGTATCTTCGAGCCATTCTTCACGCGACGCCGCGGCGGGACGGGTCTCGGCCTCTCCATCGTCCAACGCGTTGTGGATGAGCACGGCGGCACGGTGATTGCAGAAAATATCCCCACCGGCGGCGCCAGGGTCCGACTGCGCTTTCCAGGATTTCCAAGATCATGACCGAGCAAAAGCCCAGGATTCTCATCGTTGACGACGAAGAGCTCATCGTGCAGGCGATGCGCAAGTACTTCTCCGGCCTCGGCTACGCCGTCGACGCCGCCTACGAGTTGGAGGAGGCTCAGGCCCTGCTCGGCCACTACAAGTACGACCTCGTCATCGCCGACCTGCGCCTCACCGGCATCGGCGGCGTGGAGGGTCTGCAGATCGTTTCCGACGTGCACCAGAAATGCGCATCGACGCGCGTGATCCTCCTCAGCGCCTACGGCACGCCGGAGATCGAGCGCGAGTCGTACCAGCGCGGCGCGGACGCGTTCCTGCACAAACCGAAGGCCATGATGGAGATCGCCCACGTGGCCGTGAACCTCCTCGACACGCGCTGATGGAGCACTCGGCGCTCGACCGCCTCCTGGCCCCCGGAGGCATCACACCGGTCTATCAGCCGATCTACACCGTCGGCGACGGCGCGCCGCAGCTCTACGGCTACGAGTGCCTGAGCCGCGGCCCGCGCGGCACGAACTTCGAGTCGCCCGACGTGCTCTTCGACTACGTCCGGCTGAAGCGGCAGGAGATCGTCGTCGACCGCGCCTGCATCGCCGCGGCGCTGCGGCAGCTCCCCCATCTCGGCGACGGCGTGCGCGTGAGCATCAACGTGCACGCCTCCACCCTCGGCCGCGATCCGACCTTCACCGAGTTCCTGGTCGGCACCTGCCGCGACACCGGCGTGGCCCCGTCGCACGTGACCGTGGAGATCGTCGAGCACGCCCCGCCGTGGGACAACGAGTCGTTTCTCCGGGCCTTGGCCGCGCTGCGGCACGTCGGCGCCTCGATCGCCCTCGACGACGTCGGCCTCGGCCAGTCGAACTTCAAGATGCTCCTGGACGCCTCGCCGGAGTTCCTCAAGCTCGACCGTTACTTCGTCGACGGCTGCGCCCGCGACCCGAAGCGCTGCGCGGTCATCAGCTCGATCGAGGAGCTGGCCCGCCGCTTCGGCGCCCGCGTCATCGCCGAGGGGGTGGAGACGGAGGAGGATTTGATGACCGTGCTCGAGATGGGCATCGATCTCGTGCAGGGATTCTTCTTCTCCAAGCCGCTGCCGGCGGCCGAGCTGGTGGTGCATTGAGGCGCCGCTGTCACCCCGAGCGTGAGCGAGGGGCCTGGGGGCACGGGCGGCGCGCAGACCCACCCGCCCAGGCCCCTCGCTCACGCTCGGGGTGACACAACGACCCACTTGCCTCGTCCCGACCTCTTCGCCTCGTACAACGCCGCGTCGACGCGCTTCTTCGTCTCCTCGGCCGGCGCGACGATCTCGCCGATTCCGCACGACGCCGAGAGGCGCACGCCCCGCCCGTCGTATTGGAACGGATTGCGCTCCAGCGTCTCGTAGATCCGCGCCACCATCTCCACCGCTTCCTCAGCGCTCGCGTTCGCGAAGAGAATCCCGAACTCGTCGCCGCCGAGGCGCGCGAAGATGTCGCCTGGCCGGAGCTCGCGGCGGATCAGCCGTGTGAAGCGGATCAGCGCCGCATCGCCCGCCGAGTGCCCGAGCTCGTCGTTGATCGGCTTGAAGTGATCGAGGTCGATCAGCGCCAGCGCCCCGCCCGCGCCGCCGCGCAGGGCCTCGTCGAAGTAGCGCACGTTGTAGATTCCCGTCAGCGCATCGTGCGTCGACTGCGCCAGCAGCTCCTCCTCCTGCGAGACGTTGCGGAATGTCAGGATCGTCGACGACTCGCTCTCCCCGGCGAAGCGGAACGGCACCGCGCGCACCTCGTACGCTTCGCCGGCGATCGTCAGCCGCCGTTCGCTGTGCGGCACGTCCAGGCCGAGGGCGGCCAGCATCGGCTGCACGTCCATGCCGAAGTAGAGCGGCTCCCACAGCGCCTCGGCCGCGCGGTTCGCGTAGAGCAGCGTCTGCGAGGAGCTGACGATGACGACGGCGTCGCCGACGGCGTCGAACGCCGTCTTCAGGTAATGCTGCTCCGTGACGTCCTCGATCACGACGTTGGCGTACGTCGTCCCCTCGTGCACGACCGTGTGCACGCGCACGTTGGCCACGCGGTTCTGCCCGTTCACGGCGTAGACGGCGTACGGCGCCGACCCGCCGCGCATCAGCACCTGGGCGATGCGCTCCGGATGGGCGAAGGCCACGACGTCGAGCAGGCGCTGGTCCGGCGCGAGCGTGGTGTCGCCGAGGAGGCTGCGCCGGAAGGAGTCGCTGACGTGGACGATGCGCCCGCGCTCGCCGGTGACGATGGCGCTCGGATGCGGCGAGGAGCGCAGGATGCTCTGGAACAGCGTCTCCGCCTTGCGGCGCTCGCCGCGCTCCTTGACCTCGGCCAGCTCGCGCTCGATGGCCGGCACGAGGCGCATCATCCGGTCCTTGAGCACGTAGTCGTGCGCGCCCGACTTCATCACCTCGACGGCGATGTCCTCGCCCACCGCGCCGGAGACGACGATGAACGGCACGTCGACGTTGTGCTCGCGGAACGCCGCCAGCGCCTCGGGGGCGTTGAAGGCGGGGAGGCAGTAGTCGCTGACGACGAGGTCGTAGCCGCCGCGGCCGAGCTCCTCGCGCAGACGGGGCAGGGTATCGACGCGCTTGATCTCCGGCGCGTAGCCGGCCCGGCGCAGCTCCAGGCCGATGCGCGCGGCGTCGCGCTCGGAGTCCTCGATCAGGAGGATGCGCAGCGGCTTCACTCGGCGCTCCCGACCGTGAAGTAGAACGTCGCGCCCTTCTCGACGTCGCCCTCGGCCCAGATCTTTCCGCCGTGGCGCTGCAGGATGCGGTCGACCGTGGCCAGGCCGATGCCGCTCCCTTCGAACTGATCGCGCGAATGCAGGCGCGAGAAGGCCCGGAACATCTTCGAGGCCGCGCCGGGATCGAAGCCGGCGCCGTCGTCGCGCACGTAGAGCGAGCCGTTCTGCGCGCCGAATTCGATGGTGGCGCTCTTGTGCTTGCGCGTGAACTTCCAGGCGTTGGCCATCAGGTTCTCGAGCACGGCGCGCATCAGCCGCGGGTCGGCGTTGACGCGGATGCCGTCCTGGATGTTGAAGGCCACGGCGCGCTGCGGCTCGCGCTGCTTGAGCGACTCCGCCACCGCGCGCGCCAGCGCCGAGGCGTCGAGATCCTCGCGCTCCAGCTCCGCGCGCGTGAGCCGCGTCATCTGCAGCAGTCCGTCGACGAGGTCGCGCATCTGCGCGCAGGCGTCACGGATCCAGTGGACGTACTCGCGCGCCGGCGCGCTGAGCTCTTCGTCGGCGAGGGCCTGGCTGAAGCCGTCGATACTGCCGATCGGCGCGCGCAAGTCGTGAGAGACGGAGTAGGTGAAGGCCTCCAGCTCGCGGTTCGCCGCCTCCAGATCGAGCGTGCGCCGGCGCAGGGCCAGCTCGCGATCCTGCACGCGGGCGAGGAGATCGTTGGCGGCGTCGACGACCGCGCCGAGGGCGCCGCGCTGCGGCGGAAGATCTCGCGCGTTGGCGAGCGTGCTGCCGATCGCCGCCAGCTTGCGCCGCATGAGAACGTGCGCCGCCAGCGCCGCCACGATGCTCGCGGCGATGGCCACGATGGCCAGCGGGACGACGGCGTTCGTCGTCGCCGGCGCGGCCGTCTCGACGTTGAGCGTGACCACGCCCGCCGTCGTCCGGATCGGCGCCGACACGATCGTCCCTTTGCTGTGAATCGTCCCCAGCTCCGCCCGCACCACCCCTTCGTGCGCCGACAGCACCCGCACCACCGCCCGCGCCGCCGCCGGATCGAAGGGCGCGCTGTCGGCGTCGCGGGCGATCTGCCCGACCAGCGTCGTGACCGCGGCCGTGGCGTCGCGGCGCCCGGCAGACAACACGACTCCCGCTGTACCCAAGACTGCAAGAATGACGGCGGCGACCGGCAGCAACAGCGTCCGTTCGACCGGCCATGCGGGGCGCCGTTCGTTCATGGCGGGTGTGTGCTTTGCATGGGCTGCCTGCAAGAAACATCCCATGCTTAAAACGCTGTCCCTGGTGATCTTCGTGCTCGCCGCGGCTGCTTGTGCCGGCCGTTCGGAGAGCGGGACACTCGCGCCGCGCTCGGTCGATCTGAAGGCCGAGGTGGTGGCCAGCCGCGTGGCCTCGGTGACGGCGCCGTTCGACGCCACGGTGCGCCGCGTCGCCGTCCGCGAGGGCCAGAGCGTCAACGCCGGCGACGTCCTCGTCGAGCTGACGAGCCCCGAGGTCGAGCGCAACGTCGCCATCGCCCGGATGCAGACCGAGATCGCCCAGGCCGCGCTGCACGCCGCCGCCCATCCTCCCGCCCCGCGCAAAAGCGGCGAGGCGGCCGCGGCGAAGATCGTGTCGCTGAAGAAGGCCAAGGTCGAGCGCTACAAGTCGCTGCTGCCGACGCATGACGTGACGCTGCAGGAAGTCGAAGAGGCCGAGAGCGAGCTGGCCGCGGCGACGCGCGACCTCATCGCCGTCCGGAACGCCGCGCCGGCCGCGCCGCAATCGCAGACGCGCGTGGCGCAGATCGAGCTCGAGCGCGCCCGCGCCGAGGAGCGGCTCGCGGAGAGCCGGCGGCAGACGCTCACCGTGCGCGCGCCGATCGCCGGCGTCGTCACGCGCCTGAGCGCCGTCGAAGGACGCGACGCCGGCGCGCGCGAGCCGCTGGCTGAGGTGACGGCCATGGCGCCCGTCGACGTGCGCGCCGACGTCGCCCCCGACCTGCTGCGCATCGCCCGCCCCGGCACGCTGATCGAGGTCAAGGTCCTGAGCGTTCCGCCGCGCGTGTTTCTCGACAAGGTCGCCTACGTCGTGCCGGCGCGCCCGAGCGCGCAGGGCGAGCCGCGCGCCGCGATCGTGGCCACGCTCGCCAACGCCGATCTGGCCTTGCAGCCCGGCACGCCGGCCACGATCACCATTCACACGCAGCCATGAAATATCTCTCGGCATGTGTGGCGCGGACTTCAGTCCGCGCGGGCGGAATGAATCCCGTCCGGGGCGGGATGAATCCCGCCCCACATTTCTTCACGCTCACGATGACGCTGGCGCTTTTCTCGTCGACCGTTCTCGCCGCGCAGCCGGTCACGTTCGACGAGCTGCTGGCGCGGCTGGCCGCCTCGCGCACGGTCACGCTGCCGGCGCAGCCGGCAACGGCGTCGACGCCGGTGGTGCGCCTGGAGTCGACGGCGTCGTCGGCGCGCTCGCAGGAGCTCTTCGTGCAGACGCCGTTCGATCTTCGCGCCGCAACAGCAACGCTCGCCGTCGACTACCCGCTGCTCGACGGCGGCATGCGCGCGTACGCCGACAAGATCGCCCAGGCCGACGCCGCCGACGCCCGCGCCACGCTGACGACGATCAGCGACGCGGAGTTCAACGCCTTGCTCGACGCCTTCGCCGAGCTCTACGTCGCCCGCGCCGCCCTCGCCCGCGCCACCGCCCCCCCGCCCGACCGCACGCCCGCCCTCCTCGCATCAGGCCAGATCTCGAACGCCACCGCGGCGGCGTGGGAGGAGCGGACGCTGTCGGCGCGCGCGCGCCGGCTCGACGCCGAGCTGCGGAAGCTCGACGCCGAGGCGCGGTTGCAGGAGCTGGTGGGCGAGAGCGACATCGCGCCGGTCATCGATTTCAACGCCGAGCCACCGGCGCGCGAGCCCGTCGTCGCCGCCGCCGAGCGCCGCGTCGCCCGCGCCCGCCTCTACGTCGAGGAAATGGAAGCGCGCCGCCGCCCCGCCGTCACGTTCTCCGGCTACGCCGGCCTCGGCGCGGCCAACTCGACCTTCGCCGGCACGACGTCGAGCGGCACCTTCGGCATCTACGGCGTGCGCGTGCAGCTCTCGCTGCCGCTCATCGACCACACTAGCGCCGCCGACGTCGCCCGCGCCGAGCTCGATCTCGCGCGCGCCGAGGCCGATCGCGACGCCGCGCTGCGCGAAGTGAAGCGCGCGGCCGCCGCGGAGTCGCGCCGCGTCGACGCGCAGAAGAAGCGCATCGCCATCCTCGCCGAGTCCTACGACGTTGCCCAGAAACGCTACGAGTCGATGAAGCGCCTCGCTCGCGCGGGGCTGCGCTCCGAGGCCGACGCCCTCGCCGCGGCGGGCGACATCGAGGAGCGCGCCACGCGGCTCGACGAGGCGCGCGTGGAGGAGTGGAAATCGATCCAGCGGCTGCGGCGCCTCGGCTCATGAACGTCCTGCTCACCACCGAGGGGACGTACCCGTTCAGCGGCGGCGGCGTGAGCACGTGGTGCGACACCCTCATCCGCAACACTCCCGAGGTCCGCTACACGCTTCTGCCGCTGATGATGAACCCGCACGTCGATCTCAAGTACGCGCCGCCGCCGAACGTCCGCCGCGTGCTCGAGGTGCCGATGTGGGGGATCGAGGAGCCGGCCGAGTTCGTCGGCGACTTCGCCTCGCTGTACGAGCGAAAGCGGAACACGCCGGCGAGCGCGATCGAGTCGGAGTTCCTGCCGATCTTCGGCGCGTTCCTCGATGCTCTTCTCGCTGACGGGCTCTCGGCTCCCGGCTCTCAGCTCTCGGGGAGCACCGAGCAACAACCCCTGAGAGCCGAGAGCCGAGAGCCGAGAGCCTCTTTGACTGACGCACTCGGCAAGACCTTCATCCAAATGGAGGACTACTTCCGCCGCCGCGACTACAGCGCCACGATGAAATCGCGCCTCGTCTGGAACGCCTTCGCCGAGCGCCTCGAGGCCCACGGCCGCGAGCTCGCAAAAACCCACGCCGCCGGCGAGCGCTGCATCCCGTCGCTCTTCGACCTCACCGAGTGCCTGCGCTGGCTCTACCACTTCCTCGTCGTCCTCAACGTGCGCCCGCCGCGCGTCGCCGTCACGCACACCACCGCCGCGGCCTTCTGCGGCATCCCCTGCATCACCGCGAAGCTGCGCCACGGCACGCCGATGGTCCTCACCGAGCACGGCGTCTACCTCCGCGAGCAGAACCTCTTCCTCTCGCGCTTCCGCCGCCTCTTCTTCGCCAAGCACTTTCTGCTCAGCCTCATCACCGCCGTGTCGCGCGCGAACTACCGCTTCGCCGACGTCGTCGCCCCGGTCTGCCACTACAACACGCGCTGGGAAGTCGCCCACGGCACGCCGCGCGAGAAGATCGAGGTGATCTACAACGGCGTCGACCCCGACCGCTTCACCCCCGGCCCGCGCCCCGACGGCCCGCCCCACGTCGTCGCCACCGCGCGCATCGATCGCCTCAAGGACACGGAGACGTTCCTCCGCGTGGCCGCGCGCGTGCGCGAGACGCACCCGCACGTCCGCTTCTCGATCTTCGGCGCCGTCAGCGACGAGGCCTACTACGAGGAATGCCTGGCCCTGCGGCGCCAGCTCGGCGCAACCGTGGCCATGGGGGAGGCGACGAACGACGTCGTTGGCGCCTACCGCTCCGCCGACATCGTGCTGCTGACGTCGATCTCCGAGGCCTTCCCGTTCTCGGTGATCGAGGCCATGTCCTGCGGGCGGGCCGTGGTGGCCAGCGACGTCGGCGGCGTTCGCGAGGCCCTCGACGGCTGCGGCCTCGTCGTCCGCCCGCGCGACGTCGAGCAGTTCGCCGCCGCCGTCCGCCGCCTGCTCGACGACGGCGCGCTGCGCGCAAAGTTCGCGGCCAGAGCACGAGCAAAGGTGATCGAGCAGTTCCGCGTCGACAACAGCGTATCGTCGTACCTGAACCTTTATCGGAGACTCGCATGACCGCGCCAGTCTTCGATGATCCACCTCTGCCTTCTGCCCTCTGCCTTCTGACTTCCGAAGTCGTCGATCGCATCGGCATGCCCCGCGACTCGTGGGAGATCACCGCCCAGCTCGAAGTCATGGGCCTCCGCGACGCCGACGCCCGCGCGCTCTACGACCACCGCAACCTCTTCGAGCTCGGCCAAAGCATCGAGCATCTCGTGCAACAGCGCGCCGTCGTCCCTCCCGTCGAGCCGGAGGATCCGCCGAAAAAGCAGCCGTCGTTCCTCGCCCACTACGCGCGCGGCTCGATGTTCGCCATCCCGATGCTGCTGCAGGCCGCAGCCATCCTCACCTGGGGCTACGGCCTCTGGGGCGCGCTCGACGTCGACGTCCGCACCGGCACGGCCATCGCCCTCGGCTTCATCACCAGCTTCGTCCTCAGCGGCGGCTTCGTGCAGGCCATCGTCCGCCGCGGCCTCTTCTACGTCTACCAGCAGGAGCCGGCGCTGGCGCGTTGGGTCGTGCTGCGCGGCTGGTGGCTCGGCGCGCGCGTGACCCTCGGCATGCTCATCCCCGCGCTCGTCTTCAACGCGCTCTATCGCCTCCTGCCGTGGGACCTCTTCTTCATCGCCGCGCTTTACTACGCCGCGCTGTCGCTGCTGTGGCTGAACTGGTCGATGATCTACATCGCCGCCAGCCGGCTCTGGCTGGCGCTGTCGACTGCCATCGCCCTCGCCGTCGTCATCGCCGCCGCGCGCGCGCTCGGCTGGCCCGTCATCGCCGCGAACGCCGCCGGCCTCGCCGCCGCCGCCGCGATCAGCTTCGCCGCCGGCCTCCGCGCCCTCGGCCCGCGCGGACATGCCATCAACCCGCCGCGCCTCACCGTCCTCGTCTACTCGACTTCGCGCTACTTCCTCTACGGCGTCCTTTACAACCTCTTCGTCTTCCTCGACCGGATCCTGGCCTGGACCGCGCGCACCGGCCGCGAGGATTTCCCGCCGTACTCGTTCTGGCTCAGCGCGCGCTACGAGCTGGGGATGGACCTCGCCCTCGTCGTGGTGATCCTCCTGGCCGGCGTGGTCGAGGCGTCGATCCAGACGTTCTCGAATGCGCTGGTGCCGGTGGAGAAGTCGCTGCTGTCGACGGAGCGCGCCCGCTTCGCCGCCTGGTTCCGCGCGTTCTACCGGCGGCGCG
Source organism: Acidobacteriota bacterium (assembly GCA_046723495.1). Lineage (GTDB taxonomy): Bacteria > Acidobacteriota > Thermoanaerobaculia > Gp7-AA8 > Gp7-AA8 > DATDFB01. Next base: position 774 of record JBKOUP010000470.1, on the reverse strand, counting down.
TGGCGATCCTGGCGATCTGCGCCGTCGCCGCCGTCGCCGTGGCGCGGCTCTTCTTCGTCCTTGCCGACCGCGTGCCGCGCATCCAGGAGAGCCTGCACACGATGACGGCGACGTTCGCGTTCTGGGCCGGCGCCGCCGGCTACGCGCTGCTGATGCTGGCGCTCCAGAACCTGCTGCTGCTGCTGACGCTCTCCCGCGTCGAGCTGGCCGTGCGCGCGGTGTCGATCGCCCTCGCCGTCGACGCCGTCACCGGCTTCATCGCCAGCCGCGCCTTTCACTATTCGATGGCCTCGCTCGGCCTCGTGGCCGGCGCCGCGGCGCTTCTTGCAATCACCTGGCTCGACGTCCGCCGCTGCGGCGACGACCTCGGCTACCACTACTTCGCGGCCTTCTGACATGTACGCGTTCCTGTCGATCGACTCCGTCTTGCGCATCGCCGCGGCCCTGACGCTGCTCTTCGTCGTCGTCCCCCGCCTGGCCTGGCCGCGCACGCCGGCGGAGAACCGCCTGGAGCGCTTCTGGTGGGACTTCGGCACCGGCCTGACGTTGCTGACGATCGCTGGCCAGCTTCTGACGCTGATGAAGCTCTACGCGCTGCCGACGCTGCTGCTCCTCTGCGCCGCGATCGTCCTCTTCGGCCGCGCCGCGTACTTCCACCGCCGCCCGCTCGAGCTGCTGCATGCCGCGCAGAAGTGGATGGTGATGGCGACGATCAACGTGCTCGAGCGCCGCGTGAACGTGCGCCGGCGGCTGCTGCGCGCGCTGCGCCGCGCC
>JBKOUP010000078.1:0-19427 GCA_046723495.1 Acidobacteriota bacterium | reverse complement strand
GGCCGCGGCGTCCGCGGCCACGCGGTCGGGAAGAAGCTTGAGGGCGACGTCACGCTGCAGACGCGCGTCGCGGGCCCGCCACACTTCCCCCATGCCGCCCGCGCCGATCGGCGCGATGAGCTCGTACGGCCCGAGCCGGTCTCCCGTTGACTGCATCGAAGGCGATCATTATCGCCCGATGACCAGGACGGTGAGGTCGTCGGCCCGCGCGCCGTCGGCGTGGCGGCGGACGGCGTCGACGATGCTCGCTGCCACGGCGCTAGCCGGCGCGTGGGCGGGCGGGAGGGCGCGCTCGATGCCGCCGCGGCCGAATTCGTCGCCGTCGGGGGCGGCCGCTTCGAGGACGCCGTCGCTGTAGAGGAGGAGCTTGTCACCCTCATCGAGCATCAGCGTCGCCGCGGTCCAGCGCGACGTTTCCAGGACGCCGACGACCGGGCCGGTCGAGTCGATCTCCTCGATCGTCCCGCCGGCGCGCAGCACCAGCGGCGGACAGTGGCCGCCGTTGACGATCGTGAGCACGCCGTCGTCGCGCAGCCAGCCGAGGGCCGCGGTGGCGAAGCGGTTGCGCGGGAGGAGCGGGCGGAGGAAGCCGTGCAGGCGCTGCATCGTCACGGCCGGATCGCAGCCGGCGCGCGCGCACGACGTGATGCGCTGCTCGAGCTCTTCCTGGATCATGGCCATGACCAGCGCCGCCGGCAGACCTTTGCCGGCCACGTCGCCGAGGGCGAACCAGAGGCGGTCGTCTGTCCGGCGTGTGAACCAGAAATCGCCGGTGAAGGTGCGCGCGGGGATCGAGATCGCATGCACGTCGGGCGCCGCGACGGCCGCGTCCAACACCGCGCTCATGCCGCCACCACCGGCTGGCAAACCCGGCACGGCCGGTAGCCCGATTCGAGAGCTTCGTCGGCGTCGCGGAAGGGCACGCGATTCTTCTCCTGGATCCGGCGCGCGCCGTGGCAGGTCGGGAAGCAGAAGACGTGCGTGGTCGCGGAGCCGATGTAGCGGACGTGCTCGCGCGCCAGCGCTTCGAGCTCGCCGACCGGCACGCCCTCGGACTCGAGGAGAGCGCGCTTGGTCTCGCTGCCGAAGATGTAGTTGCCGACGCCGCCGGCTGAGGGGACGACGCGGTGGCAGGGAACGACGAAGGGGACGACGTTGCGAGCGATGATGTTGCCGACGGCGCGCACGGCGCGCGGGCGCCCGACCTGGCGGGCCACCCAGGCGTACGTCCGCACCTGTCCGCGCGGGATGCGCGCGAGCGTCTGCAGGACGTCGTGCTCGAGGTCGTTGACAGGCTCGAGGTCGAGGCGCGGCGCGTCGACGCCGTCGCCGTGCATCGCCGCGAGCACCTGCTTGCGCAGCGGTTCCGGGATCGGCGCCGGGGCGAGCTCGCGTCCGTAGCGCTTGGCGTAGGCCTCGCGCAGTTCATCGGCCGAGTCGGCGATGGTGATCATGCGGATGCCATCCTTCGAGAATGCGACCCAGGCGTTCTCCACGCGGTCGACCGAGTCGACGCAGCAGGCCTTCACGTCGTCGCAGCAGGAGCGCGGCGGCGCCACGGCCAGCGACTTGACGGCGTGGACGAGCACGTCGACGTCGGTGGTCGACTCGTTGCAGCTGCGGCACGTCTTCAGATGCTGCTCCACGGCGGTCTGCTCGATCGGAGCGAGCTCCCGCGTCCGCAGGGCATCGATGCGCGTCAATGCGGCTCTACATTGCATAAGCGACTCCCTTCTGTTCCAGCGCGTCTCTGAGCAGCTTCAGCGACCGGAACACCTTCCCCCGCAGCGCGGCCTCGGTCGCGCCCACAGTCTTGGCGATCTCCGCGTACGACATCTCCTCCATGAAGCGTAGGACGATGAGCTCGCGGGCGTCGACGGGCAGGAGGGACATGGCCCGGCGCAGCAGCTCGATCTCCTCTTTGCGCTCCAGCTCCGAGCCCTCGAGGTGGACGAACGGACCGAGGCGGCCGTCGTCGAACGACTCCAACGGCTGCTCGAGCGAGCTCCGCTTCGAGCGCCGTTTGTTGAGCGACAAGTTGCGCACGGTCCGGAAGAGCCACGGCCGCAGGGCGAGCTGGGCGCAGCGCTCCTCGTCGTACTGCCGCGTCAGGGCCTTGTGCGCGCGCATGAGCGCGTCCTGGACGACTTCCTGCGCATCGAAGGCGTTCTGCAGGATGCCGTCCGCATAGGTGAACAGCGGCCGCTCGAAGCGCTGGATGAGCCGCTCGAACGCGCCGGGCTCACAGCGATGGACAGCCACGGCCAGGCTCCCGCCGCCGTCGTCCACCGGTTGGGGCAGGGTCTCGCCGCCAGTCCAGGAGTTCTTCATCACTCATAGAACACGGGAAGTGGGCTCGGCGTTCGCGGGAATTAGGGCGCGGGGCGCAGAGCGCAGGGCGCAGGTGGTGGTCGTCGCGAGAACACCACCTGCGCCCCGCCCCCTGCGCCCTGCCCCCTCACCGTCGCAGCGGATGCGCCTCCGTATTAAACACAACCCGCCGGAAGTCCAGCGCCCTGTCCGGCGCGAATAGCAAGTACAGATATTTCAGCGTTTCGGCGAGGAAGTAGCTCGGCATCAGGTCGCCCTTTTCCATCGTCACCACCGACTTCAGCGTCGTGTAGCCGGCGTCGGTGCGGCAGTGCGCGGCCAGGCTGTCGAGGAAGACGCGGCCCATCTCGACGTAGCGCGGGTCGTGCGTGAGGCGGTGGAGGACGTATGCCGACTCGATGATCTCCGGGCGCAGCGGGTAGCCCGGGACCGTCACCGTCATCGTCTTGTAGTTCAGCGCCTCGGGCTCGATGCCGTGGAGCTGCCACATGCGGAAGGCGGACTCCTCCAGCGCGCGGGCCCGTTTGAGGTCGCCGCCGAGGGCCAGGACGCCGGGGAAGAAGGCGTGGAGCGCGCCGAACTCCGGGGCGGTGCGTTTGCCCGTCTCCATGTCGACTTCGCCGTACCAGTCGCCGTCGGCCACGTACGTGTTCAGGGCGCGGATGCTCGTGCGCCACATCGACTCGCAGTCGCGGTCGCCGAAGAGCTTCGCGCACTTCAGCAGGTACTCGTAATACGAATCGATCGCGCCGCCGACGTGGCTGGCGCGGCTCGTCCACTGGCCGGTCTCGACGTCGATCTCCTCGCCGACGAGATCGATCTTCGAGCGGCGCTTGTAGAGCTGCACGAGCGCGTTCTTGGCCTTGTCGTAGTAGACCGGCTTGTGCGTCAGCTTCGAGAGCGTCCCGAATTCCAGCAGGAGCGTGCCGATCTCCGCCGGGTTCGACTTCGTGCCGCTGGTCTTCCCGGTTTTTAAATTGACGTTTACATACGGCATCCCGGTGGGGGAGTTGAAGACGGGGAGGAGCCGCGTGCCGAGGTCGTCGGCGAGCGCGAGGAGGCGCTTGTCGCCCGTGAGCTGGTATCCGGAGAGCAGCCCGCCGAGGAGGCGGATCGTGATCTCGAAGTTCTTCACGGAGATGTCTTTGTCGAAGGAGAGCTGTTCGTCGATGAGCTTCCGGGCCTTGTCCGCCTCGTCGTGGAAGCCGAGGAGGATCAGCGTGTCGAGCGAGTCGACGGGCGTCATCAGCAACGACTGCCCGTACCAGTCGCGCGGCGTCTTCGACACCGGCCGCAGCTCGTCGTGCCCCCACGCGTATTGCTCGTAGGCGTGCCAGGAGAAGAGGAATTCGGCGCGCACGCGCTCGGCGAGCTGGGCATCGGCGGCGCGGAGGGTGGGAGCGAACGCGGCGAGGCAGAGCGCGACGAAAACCGTCTTCATGCCGCTCATTGTCGCTCCGGGCGTGCCGGCGCCGAACCTGCCGTGGCGCCGGCACGCTCGAGGTCATTGCGGCAGAGCGTAGAGCGTGGAGCGCTCCAGACCCGTCACCCGGCAGGGGCCGCGGCTGAGCAAGCTCGCATAACCATCGCCGCCGAGAAAGTACGCCGTCGAGTTGTAGAACTTGAGGTGGCCGAAGCCGTCGGTGACGAAGTTCGCGGACATCAGATCGCGGCCGACATTCGTCTGCATGTACTGATTGGCCGGCGGGTTGAACGGCGAGCCGAACGGATTGTTCGGGTTCGACGCGGCGAGGTATCCGACGTCCAGTCCGTAATCGGCGACCAGGGTCCAGTAGCTCGTGCCCAACGATCCGAAGTTCGACAGCGCTCCGATGTGCTTCTTGTAGATCTGGATGCGGTTGGGAAGGGTTCCGGGCGAGCCGGCGCAGCCTTCCACGGTTGTCTGCAGGCCGTTCTCCGGGTTCACCAGCTTCTTGTCGTAGACAATGGTGGCGAACGGCGTCACCGGATAGCCGCCGCCGCCGATGCGGTCATAGCCGTACGGGTAGGCCCGGCTCAGGTAGATGTCGCCGTGTACGTCGTCGTAGGCCAACTGCATGTTGAAGAAGTACTGGTACGTGTAAAAGCGATTGATCGGCGAGCCGCTGCCGTACGTCGTTCCGTACGACCAGCTGTTTCCGACGAGGTTCTGAGCGCTGATGTTGGGGTTGTCGTAAAACCAGACGGTGCCGGGGCTGCTGCGCGCCGATGTGGCGATGTAGGTGTACGGGTTGTCCATGTTGTTCGGGTCGGCGAGCAGAGTGAAATCGCCTTCCACTGCGCTGAGGTAGATCTGCGCGCCGTCGTACACCGCGCCGGCCGACTCCACGGCCATCGTGTTCAGATGGCCGGACCAGCAGGGATATTCGGAACCGCCCGGACGGATCACTTGCCGCGGCGCGCTCCACGTCGTTCCATCCGAGGAAAAGCTGATGTGGAGGAAGCCGCCCACGACGCCGTTGCAGGTCGACGGCTGCCAGACCGTGTACATGATGAACGGGTAGTACGCCGATCCCGAATAGAACTGGTTGACCGGATCGTAGAGAACCTGCGAGGTGACGATCGACGGGGGGCGGTTCCACGGCTGCACGCCAGGATTGTCCGTGACGACCTGCAAGACCGGACTGACGCTGTACTGCCAATACCAGGGCGAATTGGCGTCGGCCCGATACCGGCGGTTGTAGCAGATGGCCGCGAGCGCCTCGGCCGCGGCGGGGTTGAACCACACCCGCTGATCGTTCGCGTTCACTTCGATGTACGACAAAAGGAAGTTGGCGCGCGCCGGATGCAGCGTGCCGTCGTAGAGCAGCGCGTTGATCGCGGACGGCGGGATGTCATCGATCGACGTCGACAACACCGGCGAGGGCGCCGGCAGCGGGACCGTGTAGGACGCAAGATCGGCGAGAGCGGAGAACGCGAAAAGCAGAGACAAGACGGCGAGAGAGAGGATTCGGATCAGCTTCATGTCGGCTCCTTTTGAAACGTCCGAGTCTCATCCGCCGTGTCTCGAGCCGCATGTGCGTGATGTCACGCTTACGCATGTGCGGCACTAACCGCTTGGGCGCTTCATTCCTTCGCCTTGCGGTTGATCGTCATGAACACCGCCACGTCCCAGGCGTTGTGGATGCCGACGAAGAGGAGCAGCAGCGCGCTCGCGGCTACGACGACCATGGCCGGCTCGGCGCACGTGCCCAGAAGAATCGCCGCGGCGAAAACGCCGGCGTAGGCGACGAAGGGGAGGGAGACGTGCCAGATCCAGTCGCTGAGCACCGGCGTGTAGGACTTCACCTGCCGCGTGCGCAGCGTGACGAGCGCGGCGTAGGCGAGCCCCACCGCACCGGCCAGGTAGAGACAGAGGCGCAGGCTGCCGATCGTGTGCCGCGGCACGGTCACGCACGCGGCCAGGAGGAGCACGGCGCAGAAGTGGACGATCGTCGGCGTGGCGAAGGCCTTCAATCCTGCGGGCTCGGTCGAGGCGTGCTCCGCGCTCAGCGCCACGACGACGAACATCAACCCCGTCAGCGCCGCCGCCGAGGAGCCGATGATCACGTAGAAGTTGTCCCATCCCGCCAGCGGCTGGAGCACGCGTCACCTCCGAAAGGCGATGCTAGTGCATATCATTGTCGCGAGCATGCCCGCTCTGCTGATCCTCCTCGGCGCCATCGCTCTCGCGCAGCCGCCGCGCATCGACTCCCTCTCGCCCTCGCAGGGCCCGATCGCCGGCGGGACGATCGCAATCGTCAGCGGCGCGGGCTTCGCCGGCGCCAGCGTCGTCCTCGACCGGACCGCGGTCACGCCGCTGTCGCAGAGCGACTCCGAGATCCGCCTGCTGATGCCGGCGCACGACAACGGCTACGCCGTCGTCGCGGTGAGCAATGCCGCGGGCACGGCGTATCGCGAGTTTCTCTACCTTCCGCCGCGACTCAATACGCTGCCGCCCGGCGGGATCACGACGATCGCCGGCGTCGGCCGCTACGACCACGCCTTCGGCAAAGCGACCGAGGCGATGATTCACGCGAACGGATTCGCGTTCGACGGCGCGGGCAACACCTACATCGCCGATCCGAACGGCAACCGCGTCTACCTCGTCCACGCCGACGGCACGATTGAGCGCTTCGCCGGCAACGGCGATCCCGGAGCGCTCGACGACAGCGGCGACGGGAAGCAGGCCCTCGACGTCTCCATGTCGTTCCCGCACAACGTCGCGCTTGACGGCGCCGGCAACGTCTACATCCCGCACGCGAACTACCGCATCCGCAAGGTCGGTCCGGACGGCATCGTGCACGACGTCGCCGGAACAGGAAAGAAGGGACTGGCTGTCGACGGGGCCCAGGCGCGCCAGAGCGCCATCGGCTATCCGGGCTGGCTCGCGGCGGACAAGGACGATCTGTTCGTTCTCGAGGACGCGGCGCGCGTGCGGCGAATTCATTTCGCCGACGGCACGATCTCGACGTTCGTTCCCGACGGCAACGTCTCGCTGCCGGGCACCGACGACGGCGGCCTGGCGCTCGACGCGGCCGGCAACCTCTACGTCCTCGACGCTGGCAACGGCCGGATCAGAAAAGTGGACCGGAACAGCAGGGCCATCGAGACCGTGGTCAGCGTGACCGACGCGCACGGCAATCCGGTCAGGCTCTCCGCGTTCACCGTCGACCGCGACGGCAACTTTTATTACAGCCCGGGCGGGTACATCGCCAAGGTCGCGCCCGGCGGCGCGCTGCTTGCGCAATGGGGCAAAAGCAGCGGTCCGAACGGCTTCAGCGAAGACGGCACGCCCGCGGCGTCGGCGCTCTTCGCGCAGATCAACTTCCTGGCCGTCGATCCCGGCGGCAACCTCGCCTTCGCCGACACTTCGGTCGGACGCATGCGCCGGATCAATGCCCTCACCGGCAAGCTCGAAACGATCGCCGGAATGCGTCCGGCCATCTACGCCGAGAACGGTCCCGCCACCGCCGCCGTCCTGAACACGGCGAACGGCGGCGACATCGACGTCGCGCCCAACGGCGAGCTGCTCATCGCCGACTCCTACAACGCGCGCATCCGCCGTCTCGACGTGCTCGGCAACCTCACCACCATCGCCGGCAACGGCATGCTCGACGGACCGGCCGACGGCGCGCCGGCATTGTCGACCGGCGTCGTGCCGCAGGCCATCCATGCCGACCCCGGCGGCATCGACGTCTCGCCGTTCGGGAAGCTGGCCCGCCTCGACAACACCGGGATCTTCCACGAGATCACGCGCTTCCATGCTCCGAGCATTTGCCAATACAACGGCGACGGCGGCCGGCCCATCGACGCCGGGCTTTGTCAGCCGTGGGACATGGCTCGCGATCGCCGGTTCGATCTCTACATCGCCGACACCAACAACAACCGCATCCGCCGCATCGACGCTGCCACGGGCCTCATCACCACCGTTGCCGGCAACGGCGCGCCGCCGAACGGCTTCGAGCGCTACGGCGCAGGGACGGAATGCGGCGATGGCGGTCCCGCGCTCGAGGCCTGCTTCAACACCCCGTACGGCCTCGTGTTCGACGACGACGAGAATCTCTTCGTCAGCGACAACTTCGGAATCATCCGCAAGATCGACACGGCCGGCATCGTCACCACCTACGCGAAGTTTCCGGCCACGAAGATGCGCACCGACGCGGCGGGGTCGATCTTCGGCGCGGGAGGGGATACGGTCTCGCGCTTCGACCGGCAGGGGAAGTTGACCGTGCTCGCCGGCGGCAACGGCTTCGGCTTCAGCGGCGACGGCGGTCCGGCGCGCGCCGCGACGCTCTTCGGCTTCGGGCAGAGTCAGGGCTTGGCCATCGATCGCGAGGGGAACCTCTTCTTCGTCGACGCCGGCAACCAACGCGTGCGGGCCATCCGCTACGGCGCCGTCCTGGCGCCGCCCGGCGCGACGATCCAGGCGACGACGAGCGGCACGACGATCCGGGCCACGGTGTTTCATCCCGACGGGAAGCCGGCGCCGTCCGTGCGCGTCGACTTCACCGCGCCGCCCCTCGGCGCGACCTGTGCGCTGTCGGCGCCGTTCGCCGTGACCGATCAGAACGGCGTCGCCGCCGTGAGCTGTACGCCGAACTGCAACGGCGGCACGTACGGCGTGACCGCGCGGCCGTTGACGTCGGCGTCGTCGGCGAGCGTGACGTTCACGAACGTGGCCCGGCCGTGCCACCAGCGAAGCGTGCGACACTAGCGCGCATGGTCGCCTACGTCATCGGTCTGGCCGTCCTCGTCCTGCTGATCTTCGATATGCGCCGCCCTCCCGAGCCGCGTGGGCCGTGGCTGCGCGTGCTGTGCGTGGCGCCGTTCTGGATCGCCTCGCTCCTCAGCTTCTTTGTCGCCGCGCAGGCGCCGCGCGGGCGCCACCCGTTTCACATCCACGTCGCCTTCGATCGCCAAGACCTCATGCATTCCTTGACGAAGGTGGCCCATCTGCGCAGCATCTCCATCCTTTTCCTCCTCGCCGTGCTCGCCTTCGGCACGAATCGCCTGCTCCTGGCCTTCGCCGCGACGGAGCTCGTCGGCGTCGGATGGGAGATCGCCGAGGCCACGGTGATCGGGCATCGCGGGGCGCTTTCCGATCTCGCGCCGAACCTCGTCGCCGGCCTGATCGCCCTCGGCGTCATCGCTGCCATCCGGCAGCTAACGTCGGTTGCCCACCACGATCCGCAGCTGTCGCAGCTTTAGGTCGAGCTCCTCGGGCGTCATCCCCGCGTACTTCGCCGGGAGAAAGCGGCGGCTGGAGGCCTCGAAGACGGCCAGCAGCTCCATGTACTCGAGCAGCTCCACGTCGCGGCTGGGGAAGTAATCGGCGGCGGCGCTGACGAGGCGGTCGGCGGAGACGTTCGTCTCGCCGGCGCGCGCGGCGTCGTCGTTGGCCATCAGGATCACGGCCTCGACGTCGGCGTTGCTGTAGCCGACGAGCTTCTTCGAGAATTCATCGCGGATCGCGGCCAGGTCGACGTCGGTGGCGATGCGGTTCTTGCGGATCGAGGCGCGGGCGATGTTCTCGACCTCCTCGGCCGTCTGCGAGTAGAGGAACGGGATCTTGCGGTCGAGGCGGCCGGCGCGCTTGAGGTCGACGTCGAGCTTGTCGGGACGGTTCGTCATCACCAGAAAAAGAATCCGCCCCCGATTCGACGTGTCGGACATGAACTCCTTGATGCGGGCGATGACGCGCGACGACGTCCCGCCGTCGCCCTCGGAGTCGGTATTGCCGAAGGCGCGGTCGCCCTCGTCGATGATCACCACGACCTGCCCGATGGCGCGGATGACGTTGAGGATCTTCTCGAGGTTTCCCTCCGTCGCGCCGACCCACTTCGAGCGGAAGTTTTTCAGCTTGATCGTGGTCAGCCCGCATTCCTTGGCGAAGGCCTCGGCCACGAAGGTCTTGCCCGTCCCCATCGGCCCGGTGAAGAGGATGCCCATCGGCACGCGCGCGGTCGCTCCCTGGCGGATCGAATCGGCGATCAGCGAGAGATCGTTCTTCACCTCGTCCATGCCGCCGACGACTTCGAAGCCGTGCTCGGGCTCGACGAACTCGACGAGGCCGAAGCACTCGCGCTCGAGGATCTCGCGCTTGCGCCGGGCGATGAGGTGGTCGGCCTCGGCGCGGGCACGCTCGTCCCGGCCGGCGGTGAGGTCGGCCGGCTGCGCGCCCGGCGCGAGGAGCTTGGCGATGTCTTGATGGCTCAGCCCCGAGGTCAGCGCGGCGAGCTTCTTGGCGCGCTGGGCGGCGTCGGGGCCGGCGAGAATCTTGGCGATGAAGGCTTCGCGCTCGCGGGCCTCTTCCTCGGTTGCCGGCGGCGGCGTGAGGATGGAGAGGATCTGGATGGCCTTCAGCCCCGCGGTGATCTCGGCGTAGCGGCCGGCATCCTTCTCCGCCATGCGCGGATCGGCGAGCTTGGCCACGGCCTTGCGCGTCTCCTCGTCGGGCATCGGCACTTCGACGACGGCGACTTTCGGGTTCGAGACGATCTTCGTGGCCAGGTCGGTGAGGTTCTCGGCGATGAGGATGACAACGTTGTCGCTGCGCTCGATCTCCGGCAGGAACGACCAGCGGTGCAGCGTGACGACGGCGGCGCGGTCGGTGTCGCTCTGGAAGTTCGGGTCGCCCGCCGGCGCGAGGACCTCGGCGTATTCGAGGATGACGGCCGCGCGCGTGGAGCCGATGAGCAGCCGCTCCAGCGCGCCGAGGATGCGCTGCTTGTCGGCGGAGAGGAGCAGGTCGTCGAGCTGCAGCACCCCTTCGCCGCGCTTCACGAAGCGCACGCCGATGGCGACGTTGTAGACGGCGATCGTCTCCTTCGATTCCTTCAGCAGGACGTTGCCGAGAAAGTCGGTCAACGTCATGACCTCGTCGTCGCTGAGGACGGAGTCGTAGACGTTGCCGTGGAGGATGAAGATCGACGCTTCGCCGCGGAGGTAGCGGCGGCGGAGGTCGTCGGCCCAGGAGGGGAGCGATTTCATGTCGTCGTCGCCTCCGCGAGAATTTTCTCCGTGTCGAGCGCCGTCTGCCGGATCGACTCCACGCCGTCGAGCAGATCGTCGAGCTGCCCGGAGAGCTCCGCGGGCGACTGCATGGTCACGATCTGATCGGCGATGAGCTGGAAGGAGTTCTCGATCAGGTCGAGCTGTCCCTTGGCCACGCCGAGGTAGTTGCGGATGTCGCGCAGCTTCTCGAGGCGCTTGTCGATCACGGCGGCGTTCTTCTTAGCCAGCTCGCGCTCGGCGTCGGGCGTGTTCTTCGATGCCGCGCGCGCCTCGAAGCGCTGACGCTGGCGGTCGAGATCATTGAGGTCGACGGTGTCGAGGTAGCGCTCGTAGCGCGCGCAGGTGATGGCCATCTCCACGAAGGCGTCGACGAGCTTGCGCGTCTTCTGCAGCTCGCTGCGCAGCAGGTCGCCGGTGAACGACGGGTTCTGCTCGGCCAAGTGGTCGATCTCGATCTGCCGCGCCACGAGGGCATTGACGCGCCGCTGCTCGGAGGGATCAAGACCGCGGATGCGCTGCTGACGCTCCTGCTCCTCGATGGCCTGGCGCAGCTTCTCGTAGCGCGGGTCCCACAGCAGCTTGCGCAGCGCCTTCGACTCCGGCGCGTGCAGCAGCCACAGCCCCTCCGCGCCGAGGACGACGAGTGCGCCGATCGGATTCAGCGCCAGCGCCGAAACGGCCAGCCCGCCGAGGAAGAGCGAGAGGTTGTACGGATTCGAGAACGCCATCTTGAAGTATGGCGGCTTCTGCGGTTCGCTGTCGGGCACGGCGGGTATTGTAAAGGGCAGCTCTTAGCTCTTGGCTCTTGGCTCTCAGCTCTCGGCTCTCAGGGGGAGCACGGACGGGCGGTTGGCCTAAGAGCCAAGAGCGATCCAGCAGCAGCTACTCGCGGTTCGCCGAGAGCCGAGAGCTGAGAGCCGAGAGCCAACACCCAAGAGCCAACAGCCAAGAGCTACTCCCGATACAGCAAATCCAACAGTTGCTTCTCCACCGCCCGAAACTCGTTCGACGACTTCAGCGCCATGTCGCGATTCGCGAAGAACGGCACGTCGATGCGGTGGAGGATTCGCGTCGGTCGCGGCGACAGGACGTAAATCGAATCGGCCAGGTAGACGGCCTCGGAGACGTCGTGCGTCACGAAGAGGATCGTGTTGTCCTCGGTGCGGGAGACGTCGAGCAGGAGGCTCTGCATCCCCCATCGCGTCTGCGGATCGAGCGCGCCGAAGGGCTCGTCCATCAGCACGAGCTTCGGCTTGTTGATCAGCGTCCTGGCGATGGCCACGCGCTGCTTCATTCCGCCCGACAGATCCTTCGGGTAGCGGTCGGCGAAGTCGTGGAGGTCGACCGCCTTCAGGTACTTGTCCGACTGCTCGCGCCGCTCGTGCGCGGGCACGCCGCGCAGGCGCAGCCCGTATTCGACGTTGTCGCGCACCGTCAGCCAGCCGAACGACGTGTAGGCCTGGAAGACCATGCCGCGGTCGCGGCCGACGTCGGTGACCGGCTCGCCGTCGACGAGGATCTCGCCGCGCGTCGGCGCCAGGATTCCGGCCACGGCCTTCAACAGCGTCGACTTCCCGCAGCCCGATGGTCCGAGGAAGACGATGATCTCGCCGATGCCGGGCTTGTCGAGGATGTCGAGGGTGATCTCCTTCACGGCCTCGGTCGGATGTCCATAACGATCGATGTACGTAATGCCCAGGTCGGCGATGCGCAGCCGCGGCGGCTTGCCCTTCAGCTCCGGCTTGTATGTTCCCTTGCCGGGCTTCTGCTCGACGGTGACGGCGACGGTCCCAGGCTCGCCCTGTTGCGGCGTATCGCTCACAGCGCCTCCTCGCGCCAGCGGAAGAGCCACGCCGAGACGCTGTGGATGATGAAGTCCGTGAGGAGGCCGATGCCGCCGATGACGATCAGCCCCGCAAACGACCACGACGCCTTTTGATGTCTGTACGCCAAATCGACCATGTAGCCGAGGCCGCGCTCGGGATTGACTGCTTCGGCGAGGATCACGTACGTCCAGAGGATGGCGTTCATGACGCGGAAGGAGTCGAAGATGTCGGGGAGCGCCGCCGGCACGAGCACGGTGCGGATGACCTGCAGCTTCGACGCGCCGAGGGTCAGCGCCGTCTGTACGAGCTCCTCGGGGACGGTGCGGATCGCCGAGACCACGACCGGCAGCAAGTAGACGAAGACGCCGAGGAAGAGAAAGGCCGTCTTTTCTTTCTCGTAGATGCCGAACCAGAGGATCAGCAGCGGGATGAACGCGGAGATCGGCATGTAGCGCAGCGGGGCCATGATCGGCTCGAAGATGTGATGGATCGGCGCGAACGCGCCCATGAGGATGCCGAGCGGCAACGCCACGGCCGCGGCCAGGAGGAAGGCCAGGACGATGCGTTTCGTCGAGACGAGGATGGCGGTGGCGAGGTCGTACTGCAGGAAGAGCTGCAACGTGCCGCGAACGACCTCGGTCGGCGAGGGAACGAAGTCAGGCGGCGCGAGCTGCCCGTAGCTGACCAGGCACCAGGCGCCGAGGACCAGCACCGGCATGACGAAGGCGAGCGCCAGCGCGATGCCGCGCGGCACCGGCTGGCGGATGGACCATAGCGATTGTTTGCGCATTGGGAGGATGGCGCCCCTCACCCGGCCTTCGGCCACCCTCTCCCCGCTCCGCGGGGCGAGGGCCTTCCCGCCGCCAAGTCCTTCGCCCCGCTTGCGGGGAGAAGGTGGCGCGCAGCGCCGGATGAGGGGCGCCACTCGGCAAGGCTCACTGCGAAAGCACCACCTTGATCTCCGTCCTTCGATTCAACTGCCGCCCCGCCTCGGTGGCGTTGTCGGCGACCGGATTCGTCGAGCCGCGGCCGATGGTCTGGAAGCGGTTCGGATCGACGTTCGGGAAGTTCTTCAGAATGTAATTCTTCACGGAGAGCGCCCGCCGCTCCGACAGGGTCATGTTCGCCGTCGGGTTGCCGGTGATGTCGGTGTTCCCCTCCACGCGCAGGTACGTGCTGCCGAACGACGTCATCGTGTCGCCGAGGGAGTCGAGGACGAAATACGAGCCGGGCATGATGTCGGCGGAGCCGGGCGTGAAGTGGATTTCGAGCTGCTTGTTGATGATGGCGCGGTCGTTCTGGCCGGGCTCCTTCTTCGCCATCTTCGGCTCTTCGACCTTGGCGCCGGGATAGCTCGCCGCGAGGGCCTGCAGGAAGCGCGTGTCCGCCCAATCCTTCGCCTCCACCGGGCGCGTGACCAGCCCCTTCTTCCGCCAGATCACGAACGCGGTGTCGAAGAGCGTGTCGTAGTGAGCCTTGCCGCCGGAGAGGCCGTAGAACTGGGCATTGTCGGCGTACGGCGTGAGCTTGAGGCCGGAGAGCATGCCCGAGACCGTGTCGGCGTCGAGCTTGAGGGCCTTGCCGACGACCGCGTTCGCGCTGGCGGGATCGCTCTTCATCATGTCGATGCCGTCGAACCAGCCGTGGATGAAGTCGCGCACCGTGTCGGGGGCGCGGTCGATCAGATCCTGCCGGGCCACGAGCGTGTCGGCGATGATGTTCGTCGCTGCAGTCGTGGAGACGAGGATGTGCCCCTCGCTGCCGCGCGCGGCGACGGCGGCCGACAGGTCGGGCTCCCACGTCACCGCCGCGTCGGCGTTCTTCGACTTGAACATCGCCGCGGCTGCCGGGGCGTCCTGCGTGAAGATGATGCTCTTCTCCACGTCGGCGCGGTCCTGCGGGGAGAGCCCCGACTGCGCGAGCAGGTAGAGCAGCAGGAAGTGGGACGGGGTGAACTGCGTGCAGGCGATCCTATGTCCCTTGAGCTGCTCGACGGAGTTGATCGACGCCAGCGACACGATGCCGTCGCCGCCGCGCGACCAGTCCTGCATGATCACCGACTTCGCCTTCTGGTTGTTCTCGGCCAGGACGGAGGCCTCGCGAGCCCAGTTGTCGACGGTGTTCCACATGACGTCGACGTCGCCTTTGCGGAACGCGGCCAGCTTCGCGGCCGGATCCTCGATGAGCACGAACTTCACGTCGAGGCCGTACTTCTTGCGGTAGCTCGACGAGTCGCTCGGATCGAGGCCGTTGTTGAAGACGACGCCCGGCGCATGGCCGGCCCACGTGTTGATGGCCACGACGAGCGGCCGGTCGAGCTTCCCGCCGGCGGGGAGGCTGGCCGGCGTGACGCCGCTGGAGCCGGCGTCGCGCGACGGGTCGGGCGGGGCGTTTTTGAGCGCGGCGAAATCAGTCGAGCTGACGTTGCTGCCGCCCGCGGTCGTCGTCGTGCCGCTGCCGCCGGTCGCCCACTTGCGGACGTCCGAGCCTTTGTAGTGGTAGATGGCGTAGCCGATCACGCCGAGGATGACGATCGATATAAAAAACTTCGCAAAAGGTGTTAATCGCATATTCGTCTCGATTTACATTGTTTTCTGCTGCTGCGCGTTCGCCGCCGCCTTGCGGGCTTTCAGATCGGCCAGCTCTTTCTTGGCCATGACGTCGCCGGTCTGGTTGCGCAGCGCGGCCAGGCGGCTGTCGAGCGAGGAGTCGGAGAGCTCCTTCGTCAGGTTGGCCTCGGCGATGGTGTTCTTGATGTGGTTGCGGACGTTGTCGAGCGCCCTGACCTCGTCGTCGACGGAGAGGCCGCTGAGCGACTCCTGGATGCGCATCCGCGCCTGCGCCGACTGCATCTTGGCCAGCATCGTGTCGCGCTCCGCCTTGAGCTTGCCGATCTCCGACTGCACCGACAGCAGCGACGACTTGGCCGAGTCGGCATCGGAGCGGGCCGACTCCATGTCGGTTTTCAGTTCCGAGACCTCCGCGGCCAGGCCGTTCTTTTTCTGGATGAGCATGACGGCGAGGTCGTCCTGGTTCGTCTCCACGGCCGTGTTCAGCTCGGCCTCGGTCTGGGCCATGTCCGCGGTCGCTTTCTTGTAGCGCTCGTCCAGGTCGTCGCGCCGCCGGATGATCGCCGCCGTGGCGCTCTTCAGCTTCGCGTACTTCTCGATCATCGAGTTGATGGCGTTCTCGTACGCGATCTCCGGATGCTCTTTCTCGATGTCGGAGATCCAGAGGGAGAGGAAGCCTTTCCAGAGGTTGCCGAGGCGAGAAAAGAATCCCATGTGTGTGTCTCCTTTACGGGCTCTCAGCTGTCAGCTCTCGGCTCTCAGGGAGGGCGGGCCTGAGAGCCGAGAGCTGAGAGCTGAGAGCCTCATGGCTCATGCAGTTTCGGCGAGTCCTTGACGACGCGCGCCACCGCATCCTGTCCGAAAAACTCCAGAACCTTCTGCACTTCCAGCTTCTTGTCGTTACAGCTCTTCACCACCGTCCGCTGCTCGTCGACGCGCTGCTGCATGACGGTGCGTAGTTTTACGATTTCATCTTCGTATTGTTTGATGCGCTGCTCGCCCTCGGCGGTGACCTTGTCGGTGTCGGCCGCACCGTTGCGGATGTAGGCCTCCAGGGCCTGGATCTCCTGCGCCGTGGCCTCGATGATCTGCTCGATGGGCACGCCGAAGGCCCGCAGCGAGGCCATGACGATCTGCTTCTTCACCGCCTCCTCGGTGCCGGGCGGGAGCGAGTTCAGGAGGTCGAGCGTGCGCCCGACGCGCTCGCGCTCCTCGCCGTCGATGCCGGCGGCCTCGAAGACTTTGTCGAAGTCGACGGCGCCGCCGGGCGCGGCGGGCGGGGGAGTGGCGAAGACGTTCAGCTCGGGCTGCGGCGGCGTTGGCTCAGCAACCGGCTCCGCCGTGGGCTGATCCTGAACGACGAACCATCCGGCGACGGTCGAGCCCCAGCTCTTTTTTTCCGACATTGTTGGGCTGGGCGATCATAGCATCGCAGCGCGGGTTGAAACCCGCGCCACATGTATGTGGGGCGGATTTCAATCCGCCCATCAGCTCTTGAACTTGATCGTGCAGCCGAAGGCGCGCGTGCTCTGGTTCGAGACGGACTTCCCGGCCAGCAGCTCGTCGAGCGCGTTCGACAGCCCGGTCGTGCGCCGCTCCGCCGGCTTGGCGCTGTCGTCGACGTAGCCGCGGTAGCGCAGCACGCCCGTGCCGTCGAAGACGTAGACGTGCGGGGTCACGCGCGCGCCGTACGCGCGGGCCACGGCGCTGTCGCCGTCCTTGAGGTACGGATACGGATAGCCCATCTCCGCCGCGCGGGACTTCATCTCCGCGAGCGACTCGACCGAGTACTGGGCCTCGTCGTTCGGATCGATGGCGTAGAAGGCCACGCCCTTGGCCTGGTACTGCCTGGCGATCTCGATCAGGCGCGGCTCGAAGGCCTTCGCGTACGGGCACTGGTTGCAGGTGAAGAAGACGACGGAGATCTTGCCGTCGCCCGGCTTGTAGGCGACGGTCTTGCCGTCGACGGCGTTGACCAGCGCGAACTTCGGCGCGGTGGCGCCGATGGGCAGCTCCTCGGCGTTCGCACACGCCGCGAACAACAGCATCGAAACGAACAGCGTCTTCATCGCATCCTCCTCAGAATCTGTCGCAGCTCGGCGCCGGCCTCGGCGCTGTGCACGGGCCCGTGATGGCGCCACACTTCCTTGCCGGCGCGGTCGAAGGCGATGGTGACGGGGATCTCGCCCTCGAAGCGGTAGTAGCTCATCAGGTCGTCGACGCTGCCTCTGTAGTAGACGTTGGTGTAGCCGATCTTCTGCTTGTCGAGGAACGCCGCGACCTTGGCGCGGTCGGCGTTGGGGATGGCATCGTCCGCGGAGACGCCGACGAAGGCGACCTCCGGCCCGAGCTCCGCGGCCATCTTGCGCAGCTCCGGAATCTCGTAGACGCACGGCGCGCACCACGTGGCCCAGACGTTGACGACGCGCAGCTTGGCGGCGCGAGGGAAGAACTCTTTGATCTTGGCCGGCTCGCGGAGGTCGCGCAGGTCGGCGGCCGAAGCGATGGTGGCGAAGAGCAGCACCGGGAGGATGGCCCGCATGCGGCTCATCGTATCCGGGCCCGGTCCGCCTTCGCGATCAACTTTCTGCAAGGAGTGGCCACGCGCTCGGCCATGACCTCATAGCCGCGCGCGTTGGGGTGAATCGCATCCGACTTCAGCGACGAATCGTTGAGAACGCCGCGCAGCGGACCGGCGACGAGCAGACATCCTTCCTCCTTGGCCACGCGTTTGTACATCGCCTCGTAGTCGGCGGTGATGCTCGGGAAACGAAAGCCGAGGAGGACGACCATCGCCCTGGCGCCCTCGATCTTGTGCACGATGTCGCGCAGGTTCGTCTCCGTCGTCGCGATCGGTACGCTCTGCAGGAAGTCGTTTCCGCCGAGGCCGACGACCACGATGCGCGGATCGCGGCCGAGGACGTCGGCGTCGAGCCGCGCCAGCGCCGACGCCGTCGTGTCGCCGCTGACGCCCGCGTTGATCACCGGCGCGCCGAGGATCGCGGAGAGCCGCGACGGATAGTCCTCGCTGGGTTTTGCGCCGTAGCCGGCGGTCAGGGAGTCGCCGAAGGCGACGATGTTCGCGCCGCGCGAGTCGAGGTTGCGGACGTGCGCGTAGGGCGACGGCCAGAAGCCGGCGACGATGATCAGGACGAGCGCGGCGGCCACCGGAATGAAGAGGCGATTTTTCACTACGGCGCGCAACGCTGGTAAGCTGTCGAAAACGTCCACAGTCCGGTCAAAAGGAGACGGTATGCGTCGCTCTCTCGCGCTCTTCGTCCTCGTCCTCCTCGCGATTTCCACCCCGCTTCTGGCCCAGTCCCAGGCCACCACCGGCGTCATCGAAGGCACCGTCGTCGATGCCCAGGGCGCCGCGGTGCCGGGCGTCACCGTCACCGTGAAGAACACCGCCACGAACTTCGAAAGCGTCGCCGTCACCGATCGCGGCGGGCGCTTCAAGGCCGTGCTGCTGCCGGTCGGCCCGTACCAGGTCACGGCCGCGCTGGAAGGCTTCGCCACGGTCGTGCAGAAGGGCTACGACCTCGGCGTCGGGCAGACGCTCACCGCCAACGTCACCCTCAAGCAGGCCGCGGCCTCGGAGCAGATCGTCGTCACCGCCGCGGCGCCGCTCATCGAGACGGCGCGCACCGAGGGGGCCACGCGCATCGACGAGAAAGCCGTCGAAGGGCTGCCCAACAACGGCCGCAACTTCCTCGACTACACCAAGCTCACGCCCGGCGTCACCATCGTCCAGGGGCCGGACGGCGACGAGCTCTCCATCAACGGCCAGAAGGGCATCTCCAACAATGTCTCCGTCGACGGCGCCGACTTCAACAACCCCTTCTTCGGCGAGCAGCGCGGCGGGCAGCGGCCGCCCTTCACCTTCAACCTCGACGCCGTGAAAGAGATGGTCGTCGTGGCCGACGGGGCCAACGCCGAGTTCGGCCGCTCCATGTCCGGCTTCGTCAACGTCATCACCAAGTCGGGGACGAACGACACCGCCGGCACCGCGCACGTCACCTTCAAGAACGACTCGCTCAGCTCCCAGCCGAAGAACCCCGACGGCACGACCTCGCCGAAGTTCTCCTCCAGCCAGACCCAGACCGGCTTCACCCTCGGCGGGCCGATCATCCGCGACCGCCTCTTCTACTTCGGCGCGCTCGACTTTCAGAAGGCCAGCTCCACGAAGCAGACCGACCCGAAC
>JBKOUP010000186.1:0-2023 GCA_046723495.1 Acidobacteriota bacterium | reverse complement strand
CCATGACGGCGTTGAAGGTGGCGCTCTCTTTGATGCCCTTCACGAGGATGACCGTCAGGATAAACGTGATCAGGATCGCCGGCAGGTCGAAGTACGAGCCGGTCGAGACGAAGCCGGTGGTCTTGCAGTCGCCGCCGACACTGAGGCAGTAGTTGAACGGCGCCGAGGCGACGATGTGCGGAATTTTGAAGCCGAACAGCGGCGTGAATTCCTGGAAGTGCGCGGACCAGCCGTGGGCGACGGTGGCGGAGCCGACGGCGTACTCGAGGATGAGATCCCAGCCGATGATCCAGGCGAAGAGCTCGCCGAGCGTCGCGTACGCGTACGTGTAGGCGGAGCCGGCCACCGGGACCATCGAGGCGAACTCCGCGTAGCAGAGCGCGGCGAAGACGCAGGCGATGCCGGCCAGGACGAACGAGAGCATCAGCGCGGGGCCGGTGCGGTCGTGCGCGGCCACGCCGGTGAGGATGAAGATGCCGGTGCCGATGATGGCGCCGACGCCGAGGCTGGTCAGCTGCACCGGCCCGAGGATCCGGCGCAGGCGGTTCTCGCTCTTCATCTCGTCCATGAACATCGAGAGAGGTTTCTTCTGCAGCAGACTTCGTCCGTTCATTCGTTTGCCGGCACGGCCGCGAGGCGGCCGCGTTCCTTTCTTCGCCAGAGGATGTACACCGGAATCCCTGTGAGCACGATGAGCAGCCCGGGCCACGTTGTCGATGTCAGGTACAGAAGGAGGACGACGAGGATGAGCGTCGCCACCGCCATGTACGCCACCGGAACGACAGGATAGCCGAAGGCGCGGTACGGCCGCTCGGCCTCGGGGCGTTTTTGTCGCAGAACGATCACACCGGCGATGGTGAGGACGTAGAAGATCAACACCGCGAAGACGACGTAGTTCAGCAGGTTGCTATAGAGGTTTCCGTACTGCCCGTTCGGCAGGCGCGTGCGCGGCAGGACGAGAAGACACGCCCAAAGGCACTGCAGGATGAGCCCCGCGGCGGGGACGCGGGCTTTGTTCAGCCGTCCCGTGGCTTTGAAAAAGAGGCCGTCCTTGGCCATGGCGTAGTAGACGCGTGCGCCGGCGAGGATCAGGCCGTTGTTGCAGCCGAAGGTGGAGATGACGATGGCGATGGCCATGACGGTCGCGGCGATCGGGCCCCACATGCTCTGCAAGGCCGCGGTGGCGACTTTGTCGTCGGGCGCGTTCTGGATGTGCTCGAGCGACAGCACGCAGAGATAGGCGACGTTGGCGAGGATGTAGAGGACGATGACGCCGCCGACGCCGAGAGCCAGCGAGAGGGGGACGTTCTTCTTCGGGTTCTTCACCTCGCCGGCGGTGAAGGTGATGTTGTTCCAGGCATCGGCGGAGAAGAGCGAGCCCACCTGCGCCACGCACAGCGCCACCAACAGGCCCAGCGCGCCGGCGGCGGCGGTGACGGTCGGGAAGCCGCCCATCTCGGGCGCGATCGACGCCGGGTTCGACGGCGTCCACATGCTCGAGAAGTTGGCGGCGACCGCGTCGGCGTTCCGGCCGACGAGGATGCCGAGCAGGATGAGCGCCGCGAGCGACAGCGTCTTGGCGGAGGTGAAGACGTTCTGGATGAGCTTGCCGACGCGGATGCCGCGGGTGTTGATGATGGTCAAGAAGATGACCATCAGCACGGCAACGAGCTGCTGCGTCGAGAAGCTCACCGCGTAGCTGTCGGAGAGGTCGATCGGCGCGACCAGCCACTTGGTGGGCGAGATCCAGGGCACCAGCACGCCGAGGTAGCGCGCGAAGCCGACGGCCACGGCGGCGATCGTCCCCGACTGGATGACGAGCAGGAGCGCCCAGCCGTAGAGGAAGCCCCACAGCGGCGAGAACGCCTCGCGCAGGTAGACGTACTGGCCGCCGGCCTTCGGCATCATCGCCGCCAGCTCGCCGTAACTGAGCGCGCCGACTACAGTCAGCAGACCAGTTACGATCCAAACGACCAACAGCCATCCGGGCGATCCAACCTGCTTCGAGATTCCGCCCGAAACA
>JBKOUP010000486.1:0-25211 GCA_046723495.1 Acidobacteriota bacterium | reverse complement strand
GGCCGGGGTTGCGCAGCGGCGCGGCGTCGGGCGGAGGCGGCACGCCGTCGTTGAGGCGCCAGCCGCCGTTGCCGAGAAAATTGTCGACGAGTCCCTGCACGATTTCCCGGAACGTCGACGGCCGTCCGCTCACCGGGTCGTCGAACGACTCGTCCCACTTCGGCCAGGCGTACTTCTCGCGCACCGGCAGCGGCGACTGCAGGAGCGCGCGGCGCGCGTTCAGCGCCGCGGCGATGCGCGGCCGCAGCGCGCGCGTGAGCGCGGCGATGGTCTCTTCGACGTCGACCGCGCGGCCGTTGACGGTCTTGCTGGCGAAGAGGTCAGGGAAAGCTTGCAGGATGTCCTCACGAATCACGAGGAGCTCCTTTCGGAGGGCGATTCTCCTTCAAATCGGCCTTCACGCAAGCTCGGCGATCTCCGCCAGATGCTTCGCGTCGTCGAGCTCGCGCCCGAACTGCTCGTTCACGATCGCGCGCGGCTGCGGCGGGATGTGCATCGTCAGCCCGTCGTCCTGATGCTTATGCAGGAAGGCGCGGGCGTCGTCGAGGCGGCCCAGGCGGATGCGGCGGCGCAGCGACTTCTCGCCGAGCGAAACGATGAGCGTCACCATCACCTCCGGCGTGTAGAAGCGTGTCAGGTGCTCGATCAGCGGCGCGAAGCGGCCGGGGCGGTTGCGCTTCGTCTCGCGCGAGAAGAAGCCGGTGCCGAATTTGCCGATCTGCAGGACGTAGGTCTGCAGATGCGGATCGAGCTTGATGTCGTAGACGAGGAGATGGTTGGCGTGGACGATCTGCGCGCCGTCGCCGAGGTCGTGGCCGACGTCGATCATCATCGTGTCGAGGCAGGAGATCCCCGGAAGGGCCACGACGTTAAGCCCGCGCCGCCGGCCGTTCCGGTAGACGCTCCAGTTCACGTCGTCGAAGAGCATCGGATGGCCGTCGACGACGACGGCGACCGGCCCCCCCTTTTTCTTCGCCTCGGCGATCACGCGCTCTTCGAGACGATCGTAGACGTTGTCGGCGAGCTCGCCGGTCCAGTACTCGTTGTAGAGATCGATGACGTTGGGGTGCAGCTTCGCGACGGCCTTGGCGTCGCCGGAGAGGTCGAAGACGAGGCGCGACGACTTCAGCGCCGCCAGCGCTTCGACGGTCATTTGGCCGGTGCCGTCGGCGATGCCGCGGCCGAGGAGGTAGATGTCTGCACGTTTCATGAGGAAATCCTACCCAGGAATCGGCCGCCGCGGGGTATCGTTGTCCTTGCGGCAATCGCCATGGCCCGTTCGGATGAGCCCGGGTCCTGTGCAGCAGGCGTACCGAACTTCGTCAGGTCCGGAAGGAAGCAGCGATAAGGTGCATCCCCTGCGTGACACAGTCCGGCCTGGGCTCTTCCGAGCGGGTCGGCCGGCGCGGCCGGCGGCGTTGGTTGGCCAAGCCCGCCTCACGACGTCTCTCCGTCGCTTCGTTCTCGTCGACCCGTATACTTCGCCCCGCATGTCCTACCAGGCCCTGGCTCGCAAATACCGGCCGCAGACGTTCGCCGACATCGTCGGACAGGAGACCACGGTCCAGACGCTGCAGAACGCCATCGAGAACGACCGCATCCATCACGCCTACCTCTTCTCGGGCGTGCGCGGGGTCGGCAAGACGACGCTGGCGCGCATCCTGGCCAAGGCCCTGAACTGCGCCCACGGCCCGACGAAAGAGCCCGACAACACCTGCGTCATCTGCCGCGAGATCACCGAGGGGATCGACCTCGACGTGCGGGAGATCGACGCCGCCACGTACACCGGCGTCGACAACGTCCGCGAGCTGCGCGACGTCACGCAGTACGAGCCGGCCCGCGACCGCTACCGCATCTTCATCATCGACGAGGCCCACATGCTCTCCGTGGCCTCCTGGAACGCGCTGCTCAAGCTGATCGAGGAGCCGCCCCCGCACGTCATCTTCATGTTCGCCACGACGGAGATGAACAAGGTGCCGACGACGATCCTCTCGCGCGTGCAGCGGATCAACCTGCGCAAGCTGACGCTCGAGGAGATCATCGGACGCCTGCGCACGATCTGCAACGCCGAGAAGATCGAGGCCGAGCGCGAGGCGCTGGAGATCGTGGCCCGGCGCGGCGAAGGGAGCGTGCGCGACGCGCTGTCGCTGCTCGACCAGGTCATCGCCTTCGCCGGCCGCTCGATTGCCGCCGCCGATGTTGCCACGGTCCTCGGCCTGTCGGAGACGACGTTCTTCGCCCGCCTGGTGACGCTCATCGGCGAGGGCGACCACGGCGGCATCCTCGAAGCGCTGAACGAAGCGGCGGCGAGCGGACGCGATTTCAAGATGCTGTTCCGCGACCTGCTGAACTTCGTGCGCAACCTGCTGCTCCTCGCCGGCGGCGCAAACGAGGCCATGCTCTCGGTTTCCCCCGAGGACCTCGCCGTGATCCGCGAGGTCGCGAAGACGTTCTCGTACACGGAGCTTCTGCGCATCGCGAATCTCCTCCTTCGCGACGACGAGACGGTGAACAAGGCCGAGCACCAGCGCCTGGCCGTCGAGATCGCGCTGCTGAAGGCCGCGACGTTCCCGCGCCTGCGCGCCGTGGAGGAAGCGCTGAGCGTCGCGCCGGCGTCCACGCCGGCCGTACCAGCGGCGTCCCGCCGCTCCGCCCCCGCGAGCACCGCCGCCTTTGTCGACCGCATCAAGAAAGCCCGTCCCGGCACGGCCGCCTTCCTCGCCGACGCCCCCATCACCCTCGACGGCAACGTCCTCCGCATCGCCATCGCTGACCCCTTCGCCGCCGAGCGCGTCCGCGACGCCCAGCCGCTGCTCGACGAGATCGCTCGAGAGCTCTTCGGCGCCAAGGTCGAAATCGCCGTCGCCGACGAGAAGCCGTCCGAGCCGGCCAAGACCCCGCCGCTCCGCGAGGATCCCGTCGTCAAGGCCTTCCAGAAGCACCTCGGCGGCGAGCTCGTCGAGCCCCGCAAGCGTTAGAGGAGACCCGATGAACCCGAAGAAGATGATGCAGCAAGTCCAGCAGATGCAGGCGCAGATGCAGGCCCAGATGGCCGCGCTGCGCGTCGAAGGAAGCGCCGGCGGCGGCATGGTCAAAGCCACCATGAACGGCTCCAAGGAGCTCCTCGGCGTCGTCATCGAAAAGGACGTCGTCGATCCCAACGACGTGGAGATGCTCCAGGACCTCGTCGTCGCCGCCGTCAACGAAGCCTCCCGCAAGATCGACGAGGAGATGTCCAAATCCCTCGGCGCCATGACCGGGGGGATGAAGATTCCGGGACTGTTTTGACCGCACCGCCGCTCGCGAACCTCATCAACGAGCTGACGAAGCTCCCCGGCGTCGGCGGCAAGTCGGCCGCGCGCCTCGCCTACCACATCCTCAAGCGCCCCGCCGCGGAGGCTGAGGCGCTGGCAAACGCGATCGTCGAGGTGAAGCAGAAAATCTTCCGCTGCTCGACGTGCAACAACATGACGGACGTCGATCCTTGCGCCGTCTGCTCCGACCCGCGACGCGACGCCGGCGTCATCTGCGTCGTCGAGGAGGCCTTCAACATCCCGACGATCGAGGCTACGCGCGATTTCAAGGGCCTCTTTCACGTGCTGCTGGGAGCGTTGTCGCCGCTGAAGGGCATCGGCCCGCAGGACATCGACGTCGACGGTCTGCTCAAGCGCGTGCAGGGCGGCGGCGTGCGCGAGGTCATCGTGGCGACCAACCCGAACGTCGAGGGCGAAGCGACGGCGCTCTACATCGCCCAGCAGCTCCGGCCGCTCGGCGTGCGCACCACGCGGCTCGCTTTCGGGCTCCCCGTGGGCGGCGATCTCGAATACGCCGACCAGGTCACGATGGCGAAAGCTCTGGAAGGGCGGCGGGAGATTTAGTACATTGGCTCGTCCATGGCCACTCCCGATCTCATCATGTATGAGGAGGAGTACCAGCAGATCAAGGACACGCTCCACCGTCTGCAGGTCGACTCCAATTCGAAAATCGTCTTCCTGGTCGACAAGAACGGGCAGCAGATCGCCGTGCAGGGCGACATGCGCGGCGTCGACGCCACGTCGCTGGCCTCGCTGACGGCCGGCAACGTCGCCGCCACGGACGGCCTGGCCAAGCTCATCGGCGAGAAGGAGTTCTCGATCCTCTTCCACGAGGGGGAGCGGGACAACATCCACATCTCCCTCGTCGCCCAGCGGGCCATCCTGGTGGTCATCTTCGACGAGAAGTCGTCGCTCGGCCTGGTGCGCCTGCGCGTGAAGAAGGCGTCGCAGGAGCTGGAGCGGACGTTCGAGCAGTTGCTGAAGAAGACGGAGGCCGACCGCGGCAGCCTGGCCAGCCGGTTCGACTCGCCGTTCGCGGAGATCACCGACGAGGACATCGACAGCCTCTTCAGCGAGTAGCAGCGGATGACCTTCATCAACTACGCCGCGCGCGAGATCAACTGCAAGATCGTCTACTACGGACCCGGCCTCTGCGGGAAGACGACGAACCTGCAGTGGATCTACGACAAGACCAACCCGCAGGCGAAGGGGAAGCTGATCTCGCTGGCCACGGAGACGGACCGCACGCTGTTCTTCGACTTCCTCCCCCTCGACCTCGGCACAGTGCGCGGCTTCAAGACGCGCTTTCATCTGTACACGGTCCCCGGACAGGTCTTCTACGACGCCTCGCGCAAGCTGATTCTGAAGGGCGTCGACGGCGTGGTGTTCGTGGCCGACTCCCAGGAGATGCGCATGGAGGCGAACGTCGAGTCGCTGCAGAACCTGGAGAAGAACCTCAAGGAGCAGGGCTACGACCTCCGCACGGTTCCGTACGCGCTGCAGTTCAACAAGCGCGACTTGCCGACCGCGCTGCCGATGGACGAGATGTACCGCCAGCTCAACTTCAAGGGCGAGCCGACGTTCGAGGCCGTGGCCATGAACGGCACGGGCGTCTTCGACACGCTCAAGGCCGTAGCCAAGCTCGTGCTGACCGAGCTGAAGAAGAAGTGATCACCATCCGCCGCGCGACGGACGCCGACCGCGCCGCCATCGCCCGCCTGCATGAGGCCTCGATCCGCACCCTCGGCCCACGCGCCTACACGGCCGCGGAGGTCGAGTCGTGGGCCGCGCACATTCATCCGCAGCAATACCTGCTCGATCAGCAGATGTATGTCGCGGAGGACGGCGGCGAAGTCGTTGCCTTCGGCCACTACAACGACGGCGAGATCGCGGCGGTGTACGTGCACCCGGACCACGCCGGCCGCGGCGTCGGACGGGCGATGCTGGCGAAGCTCGAAGAGGTCGCGCGCGCCGACGGCGCGGCGCATCTCTTCCTCAACTCATCGCTCAACGCGGAAGGCTTCTACGCGTCGTGCGGGTACCGGCGCACGAGAGAGTCGACGTACCGCACGCGTGGCGGCGTCGCCATCAAGTGCGCGGTGATGGAGAAGGATCTCTAGAACCAGTTCTCGACGCGCAGGCCATGGACACGGGAGAAGTGTTTGACGTTGTTGGTGACGAGGGTGGCGTCGATGGAGATCGCGTGGGCGGCGATCAGCACGTCAAACTTGCCGATTGGACTTCCGCGCTTGTGAAGCTGACTTGCGATCACGCCGTAATAGCCTGAACAATTCTCGTTGAAGGCAATGACTTTGATATTGCTGATGAAGTCGTCGATCGATTCATGCAGCTTGTACGAGTTGATGAGATCCGCGCCATAACGCAGCTCCGCCAAACTAATCGCGCTGATGCAGAGCTCCGCAAACTCATGCTCGATGATTTTTTCCCGGACACGTCCTTGCGCGCGTATCGCGAAGCTGACGCTGTCCGTATCGAGCATGAACGGACCGTTCATCGGAACGGATTTTTGGCCTTCGAGATGGGCTCCGAGGGCGGCCGCGGGATCTCTCCCTTCCAGCTACCCAAGGAACGCAGAAACCTCGGCGTCCATCCCTCGGCCGGCTCGTCGGCCGGCTCGTCGGCCAGCTCGAGAATGATTTTCTTTCCCACGCGGCGAATCGAAACCTCGCGCTGACCCTTCGGAAAGCGGAAGTCCTTCGGAAGCCTTACCGCCTGGCTGCCGCCGTTGGTGAAGATCTTCGCTCGTGCCGTCTTTGCCATATAGACGATAGTATATACAAATGAAGCTCGTCGCCTTCGTCCCCACCACCGACTTCGACAGGGCTCGCTCCTTCTACGAAAGCGTCGTCGGTCTGCGCTTCGCCGGTGCCGACGGTCACGCCCTGCGCTTCGACGCCGACGGCACCATGCTTCGCGTCACGAAGGTTCCGGCGTTCACGCCGTTTCCGTGGACGATCCTCGGGTGGGACGTTCCCGACATCGCCGCCGCCGTCGCGGCGCTGCGCGAGCGCGGTGTCAAGTTCGAGAGCTACGGCTTCCCCGGCCAGGACGCCGACGGCATCTGGACCGCACCGACCGGCGACAAAGTGGCCTGGTTCAAGGACCCGGACGGAAACACCCTCTCCATCGCCCAGCACGTGGGCTAGACTCGCCGCGTGCGCCATCACGGCCTGAACATCGTCGCCATCGGCGGCGGCACCGGGCTCTCGACACTGTTGCGCGGTCTGAAGCGCTACGTCGACGCCGACGGCGCCTGGTCGATCGACCGCCTCGGCGCCATCGTCACCGTCACCGACGAAGGCGGCAGCTCCGGCGTTTTGCGCCGCGAGTTCGGCATGCTTCCGCCGGGCGACATCCGCAACTGCATCGTCGCCCTGGCCGAGGAGGAGCAACTCCTCTCGCAGCTCTTCAGCTTCCGTTTCGAGAGCGGTGAGTCCCTCGGCGGGCACTCGCTCGGGAACCTGCTCCTCGCGGCGCTGACGAACATCGCCGGCGGCTTCGACAACGCCATCCTCGCGGCCTCGGAAGTCCTCAACATCGCTGGCGACATCTACCCCTCGACGCTCGCCGACGTCCGCCTCCGGGCCACGCTCGCCGACGGTACGGAGCTGCACGGCGAGGTCTCGATCAGCGGCTCGCTCCTCGGCGAGAAGGCCAGCACGAGCCAGCAGCACGCGCGCATCGTGCACCTCGGCATCGATCCGCCCGACGCCGCGCCGCCGCAGCGCGCCCTCGACGCCCTCGCCGCGGCCGACCTCATCCTCATCGGCCCCGGCTCGCTCTACACCTCCGTCCTGCCGAACCTCCTGATCAAGCCGATCGCCGAGGCCCTGCGCCAGGCCAAGGCCCTGCGCGTCTACGTCTGCAACGTCATGACCCAGCCCAACGAGAGCGACGGCTACAGCGCGCAGGAGCACCTCAGCGCCATCATCGAGCACGCCGGGCTCGTCGCCGACGTCATGATCCTCAACGGGCGCCGGCCGAGCGAAGCGGCCCTCGGCCAGTACGCGGCGCAGAACCAGTTCCCGGTGTCGTTCGACATCGGGGCCATTCGCGAGCTCGGCGTGACGCCGTTCTTCGGCGACATCATTGCCGAGGGCAACTACGTGCGGCACGACTCGACGGCGCTGGCCGAGACCATCCTGCGGCTCTACGACCGCTATGGCCGGACGATTGAAAGGATGCGCGCGCATGAGTGACGACCTCGACGTGATCATCCTCGCCGCGGGCCTCGGCACGCGGATGAAGTCGAAGACGATCAAGATCCTGCACCGCGCCGCGGGGCGGCCGATCATCGACTACGTTCTCGATCTGGCCGCCGAGGTCTGCGCGCGGCCGCCGGTGATGGTCGTCGGCCATCAGCGCGACGAGGTGCAGCGGCACGTCGGCGCGCGCGCGCGCTACGCGGTGCAAGATCCGCCGCGCGGCACCGGACACGCGGTGCTACAGGCCGCACCACTGCTGCAGAACCGCGTCCTCATCCTCTCCGGCGACGTTCCGCTGACGCGTCCGGAGACGCTGCGCCGCCTGATCGAGACGCACGAGCGCGAGCAAAACGCGCTGACGGTCCTGACGATGGTCCTCGACGACCCGGGCCGCTACGGCCGCGTCGTGCGCGACGCCAGCGGCGCCGTGCAGCGCATCGTGGAGGCGAAGGACGCCGGCGACGACGAGCGGGCCATCGCCGAGGTCAACGCCGGCATCTACGTCTTCGACGTCGACGGGCTCGCCGACGGCTTGCGCGGTCTGACGCCGGAGAACGCCCAGGGCGAGTACTACCTGACCGACATGGTCGGCGTGCTGCGCGGCGCCGGCAAGCGCATCGGCACGGTCGTCGTCGACGATCCGATCGAGACCCTCGG
This sequence comes from Acidobacteriota bacterium, assembly GCA_046723495.1. Taxonomy (GTDB): domain Bacteria; phylum Acidobacteriota; class Thermoanaerobaculia; order Gp7-AA8; family Gp7-AA8; genus DATDFB01. The sequence continues at coordinate 17,014 of JBKOUP010000486.1, read as the reverse complement.
TGTCGATTCCCGCGCGCAGCTCGCCGTGGCCGAGGCGGAGATCCAGCGCCGCGTCGTCGAGACGCTGATGCGCGAGGGCGTCACGTTTCGCAATCCCGAGACCGTCGTGATCGACTCGACGGTGAGGATCGGTGCCGACACCGTCGTCTATCCCTTCGTCACGCTCGAAGGGACGACCACGATCGGCCGCGACTGCGTGATCGAGCCGAACGTCCACCTCCTCAACGTCACCATCGGCAACGACGTGCACGTGAAGACCGGCACGGTCGCCGAGGACGCCGTCGTCGAGGACGAGGCCCTGGTCGGACCCTACGCGCATCTCCGCCCCGGCACGCGCCTCGGCCGGCACGTCAAGGTCGGCAACTTCGTGGAGACGAAGAAGGCGGTGTTCGGCGAAGGGGCCAAGGCCTCGCATCTTTCGTACATCGGCGACGCCGAGGTCGGCGCGGACGTGAACATCGGCGCGGGGACGATCACCTGCAACTACGACGGCGTGCAAAAGCACAAGACCGTGCTCGAGGACGGTGTCTTCATCGGCTCGGACACGCAGCTCGTCGCGCCCGTGCGCATCGGCAAGGGAGCGTACGTCGGCGCCGGCTCGACGATCACGAAGGACGTGCCGCCCGACGCGCTCGCGCTCAGCCGCGTGCCGCAGAAGATTGTGGAGGGGTGGGCGATCAAGCGCCGGGCGGAGATGAAGAAGAAAACGTCATCCTGAGTGAAGAAATGTGGGGCGGGATTCATCCCGCCCCCGCGCGGACTGAAGTCCGCGCCACATGAAGAAGAGATCTACTGCTCCGTCCTCCCCGACGGCACCAGCACCTCCGGCGCCGCGATGAAGGGATTGATCGGCGCGAGGTCGAGCCGCATCCTGCCGAAGTCGATCGTCACGATGAAGTTGCGCAGGTAGTTCTCGCCGAGGATGCCGGCGGTGCGGTCGGCTTCGGCGGAGTCGTACATCGGCAGGTTGTGGAAGACGCCGGCCCACTTGTCGAAGCCGAGATCGACGTTCTCGACCTTCGGCCCATGCTTCTCCGCGCCGCCGAGGCCCTGGAGCATGGCGCTGTGGATCTTCGGCGCCAGCATCTGGATCGGATAGTCCTCGATGTGCTTCTCGTTGAGGAACGTCACCTCCGAGCCGGTATCGAGGATGAACATGAACCAGCCGTGACGGTTGATCGTGCCGCGCACGGCCGGGCGGAAGGCCTCGATGAAGATGTTCTGGTCGGGCGAGGGGCGGCGGTCGGCGCTGCTCAGCGCGGTGAAGGTGACGAGGTTGCGGCGGAAGTCGAGCTCGGTCTTGAACTCCTTGAGGAAGTTCGTGCCGATGAGGAGGTCGATGCGAAACTCCTTCCTCCCCGTCGTGAAGAACATCATCTTGTCGTCGGCCATGATCGCCACCGGCACCTTGGCGATGGTCATGCCGCCGATCTCCATCGACTCGAGCAGCCCGAAGTGGACGGGGATCGGCTCGCCCAGGAGGCCGGTGAACGTGCCCTGAAAATTGCCGAGACGCTTCACCTTCAGCTCCGCGGCGAGCTGCTCGGTGATGATGCAGGTCACCGCTCCGGAGTCGATGATGCCGGAGACGCTCTTCCGGTCATTGAGGCGCACTTCGATGCGCGGCACGTCGGGACGCGACGCGCGCATGGAGACTCGCTCCACGCGCCGGCCGCTGACCTGGTAGATGTTCACGCCCTGCAGCGCGGTCAGGTAGTCGGTGTGCCACTTCTTGATGACCATGCCGTGCTCGGCGGCAATCCCCGCCCAATAGAGGCTGGCGTCGAAGTTGTTCGACATGTACTCGACCTGCGAGAGGTCCCAGGCGATCGTGGAGAGGACGGTGCGGAAGGGACGGAGCTCGATCGCGGTCCGGAGATGGCGGCGGGCGTCGTCGTAGCGGCCGGAGATCATCTCCGCGTTGCCGAGGGCCGCGAGCTCCTGCGCGGAGCGGTTCTGCTTGGCCTCGATCGTCGGCGCGAGCTGCACGGCGCGCACGAGGTCGGCCTTCCGGATCATGGTGTTGAGATCGTTGGGATGGTCGATGTTGGCCGGCTGCACGCTCAGCGGGACGATGGTCACGTCCGAGTACAGCGCGCACCCGCTGATCGCGAGGACCGCGAGTAACGCCAGCCGTCGATCCATAAGGAGATTCTACGTACGTTCCGCAAACAAAACGTGACGGGCATTCAACGCTTTACCAAAATACCGAGCTCGCGGATCTGGTAGGCCAGCGCTTGCCGCGACATGCTGAGCATCGCCGCGGCCTGATTCTGATTCCCCGCGGCCTCGTCGAGGGAGCGCTCGATCAGCTCGCGGCGGAAGCGCGCCACCTCGTCGTGATACGCGCCGGAAATGCGCCGCCGCGCCGCGCGCAGGCGCTGCGGAAGGTGCTCGAGCTCGATGGCCCGGGCCTCGCCGGCCAGGGCGTGCGCGGCACGGATGGTGTTCTGCAGCTCGCGCACGTTTCCGGGCCAGTGATACGCGACGAACGCGGCCTCGACCTCGGCCGCCAGCGACGCCGGGCCGCCGCGGTGCTTCTCGCGCTCCGACGCCAGGAAGTGCGCGGCCAGCAGCGGGACGTCGCCGGCGCGCTCGCGCAACGGCGGCAGGGCGATCTCCACGCCGCAGATTCGATAGTAGAGGTCTTCGCGGAAGCGCCCCTCCTCGACCGCGGCCTCGAGCTTGCGGTTCGTGGCCGTGACGACGCGGACGTCGGCGGAGCGGTTGACGGCGTCGCCGACGCGGCGCAGCTCGCCGTCCTGCAGAAAGCGCAGCAGCTTGGCCTGCGCCTGCAGCGGCAGCTCGCCGACTTCGTCGAGGAAGAGCGTGCCGCCGTCGGTGGTCTCGATCAGGCCGGCGCGGTCGCGGTCGGCGCCGGTGAACGCGCCGCGCACGCAGCCGAAGAGCTCACTCTCGATGAGCGTCTCCGGCAGCGCCGCGCAGTTGACGGCGGTGAACGGCTTGTGGCGTCGCGGCGAGCGGCGATGGATGGCCCGGGCCACGAGCTCTTTGCCGGTGCCGGACTCGCCGACGATGCAGACGGCGACGTCGCGCTTGCCGACGCGCTCGATCATGGCGAAGACGTCGCGCATGACGGAGGAGTCGCCGACGATGCCGTCGACGGCGGGCTCGCGCTTCGTCTCGCTCTCCTCCTGCTCGACGACGCGGCGGAGGCGGTAGTTTTCGGAGCGGACGCGGAAGAGCGCGGCGACGGCGTCGCGCGACTCGGCCGGCCACGTTTCCGCGCCGTCGATGAAGAGGAACTCGCGCTCGCCGCAGCGGAGCCAGCCGGCGGTCTGGCGATCGAGCTCGGCGCGCTCGAGCGGCGGGAGCGAGCCGATCTCGTTCCAGTGTCCGAGGCGGTTGCGCGTGGCGAAGCGCCAGCGCATCGCGCCGAAGTCGTGCCCGGAGAAGGGGAACTCCGCGGTGGCGGCAATGCGCAGGATGCGCACGTCGTCGCGGTCGTCGTCCTCATGCTCGGCGGCGATGCCGAGCGACGCGGCGACGTCGCGGCGGCCGAGAATCAGCGCGAAGCGGAAGAGCTTCTGCGTTTCGGAGCCGGTCGTGGGCGTCGGAACCGGCCCGCCGTTGCGCCACTGGGCCAGGGCGCGGGCGAAATCGCCCCACGGCCGCGCGCCGGTGAGCAAGGCGTGGCGGTCGCTGAGCTCCGCGTTCGCGGTCGTGCCGGTCGCGCGCAGCGCGCCGCCGCCGCGGCCTTCGATGGCGTCGATCTCGTCGAGGATCAGCTTCGCGGCCTCCTCGATCTGCGCCGAGGCGCCGAATTCGACGATCGCACTCGCGGCGCGCGCGGCGGCGGCGAAGCGGCCGCGGGAGAGCTCGAGCTGGGCGCGGAGGAGATCGAGCTCGCGAAGGCGGCGCTCGTCACGCGTGGCGCCGTAGAAGTGCTCGAGGCGCTCGATGAGGTGCGCGGCGTGCGCGCACTGCCCGTCGTCTGCGGCGAGGAACGCCAATAGATAGAGGATGCCGCCGGCGGCGCGATCGCCCTGGGTCTCGTCGATCATGGTGAGCGCCTCGAGCGCCGCCGCGCGCGCCTCGGCCCACCGCCCGGCGGTGAAGAGGGCGAAGAGGTGGTCGAGCGCGGCGTCGATTTTCTCGGCCAGCGTGCGCGCGGCGGCGAGCGCGGCCAGGGCGTCGTCGACAGCGTTGCTGCGATAAAAGCGGAGGCGCGCGGCGAGGTAGGGATCGGCGATGTCGGCGGTGAAGTCGTTGGTGATGATGGCGCGGAGGTAGGCGTCATCGCACAGTTGAAGCGCTTCGTCGTTGCGGCCGAGAAGGTAGAGCAATTCCGCGCGAAGCAGCTCGTTGCCGCCGATCGTCTCCAATCGCGCGAGGGCCGAGGCGTAGTCGCCGGTGCGGCGTTCGATGAGGGCGAGGAGCGGCTCGTCGGCGAGCTCGCGCGCGTCGCGGTAGCGGCCGCGGCGCACGAGCGCGTGCGCGAGGATCTGCGTGAGCTTCGGCGAGAGAAAGCGGCGCGGCAGGGCGCGGATGGCGTCTTCGTCGGGGCTCTCTTCGATCAATTCGGCGGCGACGCGGTAGAGCGATTCGCGCGACTCGGCAGGGATCAGATGCGTCAGATCCGCGACAAACACCAACGTGTCGTTCTCGATGTGGGCGATGCCGGGAGCGGCGAGGTCGTCGATCGTGCCGCCGAAGAAGAAACGGCCGAGGAAACGCGCGGCGAGCGCGCGCGGAACGCGCCGGCCGAGAAGCGCGAGCGCAGGCAGCAGCGAACGGGCCGGCTCGCGCAAGGTGTCGATGGCCGTGCTCTCCGGCGGCAGGACGCCCTCATCGAGAAAGGCGTGGAACGCCGGCGACTCGACGAATTCACGCAGCCAGCGGCGGCTGCGCGTGAACGTGGTCAGGCGCGGCGAGATGAGAAACGGTCGCGACTCCGGCAGGTCGTTGCCGCCGGGCAGGAGCAGGACGCCGGAGCCGGTGGCGGCGAAGAGCTCGACGACGCGGCGGGCGGCGAGGTCGAAGCGCTCGAGGTCTTTGACGACGACGAGGACGCGCTCCGCGGCCACGAGACGCTCGACGATCTCGGCGTCGCTGCGAGCGCCGGCGGCGATCTCCCGCAGCGGAGCCAGCGGCGACGGCGTCTCGCCGAGGACGATGGCGCGGTCGCAGGCGAAGCGGATGGAGTCGATGCAGGCGTCGTCGCTGTAGCCGAGGCGGGCGGCGCGCGCGGCGAGAATCGCGCGCAGGCCGTCGGGCGCCGGCGAGGCCACCTCGCCGAGGGCGGCGGCGCGCATCCAGCGGAGGTCGGCCGCAGCGTCGTGGCGCAAACGCTGGTCGATTTCCCAGTAGATCGCCTCCGGCCGGCCCCACGACTGGCGCAGGGCCTCGATCGCCGGCGCCTCGATGGCTTCGGCGAATTGCTGCACGAGCGTGAGGGCCGGCGGCGCATCGATGGCGTCGCGCGCGGCCAGACGGACGAGCCGCGCGTCGGCGCCGCGGCGCTGCACGACGGCCCACTCGCGCCGCTCGAAACCATCGTCCGGAACGCCCGCGAACTGCAGCAGCGCCTGATGCGCCGCGAACTGCGCGACGAGCGAAAGCCGGTCGCGCCCGCCGAGCTGCGGAAGCTCGGTGAGCGGAATGGCGTCGATCGCCTCGCGCCACGGCAGCGTGGAGTGGCGCAAAACCGCGGCGACGGCAACGTCCCATCCGAAGGTGACTGGCTCGATGTATGTCCGTGTGCCGCGGATGGCTCCCCGTGCAGCCATATCGAAGGAGTGCCACAGGAGTAGCAATCCCTACCAAGGGTCACGGGGATGGGTGACGGCGCTCACTAGGTGACAGGGAACAGGGAACAGGTGACAGGTTGGGGCACCTGTCACCTGTTACCTGTCCCTGTCCCCTCTACAGCCCCGCCCTCTTCACCAACCCCGCAAACCGCCCATCCCCCCGCAGGCGATTGAACGTCGGATCCACCTTCAGCCACACCACCGACTCGCTGCGGTCGTCGTAGACCTTCTGCAGCAGTTGCAGGGCCTTCTCCTTGTCGCCGAGGGCGGCGTAGATGCGCGCGAGGAGCAGCGGCACCGTGTAGGCGTTCGAAGCCCGGGCGGTCAGCTCGTCGGCGTCGCGCAAGGCCTCGGCGCGGCGGCCGAGGCGCGCGTTCGTGTAGCCCTCGGCGCCGACGAAAAGCTGGCTGCGCCCGCCGAGCTGCATCCCGTGCTGCAGCAGCTGCATGGCCACGTCGTCGCGGCCCTTGCGCTGGGCGATCATGGCCTGCAGGTAATAGTTGTAGGCGAAGCGGTCGTCGAGCTCCATCGTCCGCTTGAGCTGTTCCTCGGCGTCGTCGAGCCGGCCCGCGTAGAACAGCGTGCGAGCCACTTCCCAGCTCGTGCGCGTCGTCAACGGGTCGAGCATCTCCGCGCGGCGTTTCTCGCTGATGGCATGCGCGAACTCGCCGCGCGCGGTCAGGAAGTCGCCGTAGGCTCGGTGCGCGTCGGCGTCGTTCGGGTTCAGCACCAGGGCCCGGCGGAACTCGCGGTCGCCGCCGGCGAAGTCCCAGTCGAACCACGCCAGCACCATGGCCAGCGACGTGTGCGCGGCAGCGAGCGAGTCGTCGAGGGCCAGCGCGCGCTGCGCGGCCTCGCGCGAGCGGGGCATGGCCTCGCGCGGCGCCATGTACAGGTTCGACAGGTTGTAATACGCGTCGGCGATCCCTGCCCACGCCTGCGCGTACGTCGGGTCGGCCTCGATGGCCTTGTTGTAGTAGTCGATGCCGCGCCGCGTCTGCTCCTCGTCGTTGTACTTCGTGGCGAAGAAGCGGCCCTTGAGGTAGAGCTGGAAGGCCTCGCTGTTCTCGGCGCGGTGGCGCGACAGCGCGGCGCGCTCGTCGCCGGTGAGCTGCGAGCGCAGTTGCGCGGAGATCTCCGCGGCCAGGTCGCGCTGGAGGTCGAGGACGTCGGCGAGCTTGCGCTCGTAGCGCTGGCCCCACACCTGCGTCCCTTTCTTCACGTCGGTGAGGACGGCGTGGACCAGCACGCGGTCGCCGCTCTGGGCCAGCTCGCCGCTGACGACGCCGCGCACGTGCAGCTCGCGGCCGACGCCGACGGGATCGAAGCTCTTCCCCTTGAAGCGAAACACGCTGCTGCGCGCCATCACCTGCAGCCGCGGCAGCTGCGACAGCGAGTCGATGATGCTCTCCGACAGTCCGTCGCTGAGGTACTCGCTCGAAGGATTGCGCGACGCGTTCACGAACGGCAGCACGGCCACGGAGTCGATGCGGTCGGCGCCGGCATAGCGCGAGGCGATGAGCAGCGCCACGGCGATGACTGCGACGGCAATCGCGCCGGTCACCACGGCCTTCGACGACAGCATCACGTCCTTGATGTGAAAGAAGCGGTTCGACGACGAGCCGGCGAAGTGCATCGGCACGGTCGGCTGCATGCCGATGCCGGAATTCGTGCCGTGCACGACGTCGAGCGCGTGCAGCTTGTTCTCGAAGTCGAGCTCCTGGCGCAGCGCGCGCAGGTCGGCGAGGAGCTGCCGGGCGCTGGAGTAGCGCGACGCCGGCGACTTCTCCAGCGCCTTGAGCACGATGCGGTCGAGCTCCGGCGGAATCCCCGAGGCGATCGACGACGGCGTGTCGGGACGCCGGTTGGCGATCGACATGGCCATCTCCAGGAAGTTGTCGCCGGTGACGGGGGCACGGCCGGTGAGCATCTCGTACATCACCGCGCCGAGGGAGTAGAGGTCGGAGCGGGCGTCGGGCTGCTGGCCGCGGGCCTGTTCCGGCGAGATGTAGAGCAGCGTCCCCATCACGCCGCCCGTCGTGCTGTCCTTCAGCGAGGCCTCGTCGACGAGCTTGGCCAGGCCGAAGTCCAGCACTTTGACGTAGCCGTCCGGCCGGAGCATGACGTTCTCGGGCTTGATGTCGCGGTGGATGATGCCGGCGTCATGCGCGGCGGCGAGCGCGCCGGCAACGCCGATGCCGACGTCGATGACCTCGCTGAGCGGCATCGTGCCGCGGGTGACGCGCTCGCGGATGGTCTGCCCTTCGATGAACTCGGTGGCGATGTAGTGGATGCCGTCAGCCTCGCCGATCTCGTAGATGGTGATGATGTTCGGGTGATTCAGCGCCGAGGCCGCGCGGGCCTCGCGCTTGAAGCGGCGCACGCGCTCGTCGTCCTGGGTGAAGCGCGCCGGCAGCAGCTTCAGCGCCGCCTTGCGGTTCAAGGCCATGTCCTCGGCGAGATAAACCTCGCCCATCCCTCCCGCGCCGATGAGCCGCAGCACGCGGTAATGGGACAGCGTTTCGGGATGCATGAATGCAAGCGAGGATAGCTGAAAGAAGGTGACAGAGCGCAGGCGACGGGTGACAGGTGGTGGTGGTCATGCGCTACCTGTTCCCGGTGACCTGTATCCTGTCGCCTCGAATGATCGACATCGACATCGCCGCCGAGGCGGCGCGGCGCGGTGCCGCGGTGCTGCTCGGCTACTGGGAACAGCTCGGAAAAGAGGACGCCGACCTCAAAGCCCGCAACGACTGGGTCTCGCGGGCCGACCGCGAGAGCGAGGCGGCCATCATCGCCAGCATCCACGAGCATTGCCCGAACGACGCGATCCTCGGCGAGGAGGGCGGCAGCGTCGGCGACGGCGGCAACGACCGCACCTGGATCGTCGATCCGCTCGACGGCACGTCGAACTACCTGCAGCACTTCCCGGTGTGGTCGGTGTCGATCGGACTGCGCCGCGGCGCGGAGATCGTGGCGGGCGTCATCTACGAGCCGCTGCGCGACATCGTCTACAGCGCCGAGCGCGGCGCGGGCGCGTTCCGCGACGGGCGCCGCATGTCCATCTCGTCGCAGAACGGCGTGGAGGGATCGTTCCTCGCCACCGGCTTTCCGTTTCGGGCGCAGCAGTTCGTCGCCGCGTACTGCCGGATTTTTCAGGACGTCATCTCCATCGCCAAGGGCGTGCGCCGCGCGGGATCGGCGGCGCTCGACCTCGCCTACACCGCGGCCGGGACGTTCGACGGCTTCTTCGAGATGCACCTCTCGCCGTGGGACGTGGCCGCGGGATCGCTGCTCGTCACCGAGGCCGGCGGCGTGGTCAGCGACTTCTCGGGCGGCGGGCGGTGGCTCGAGCGCGGGAACATCGTCGGCGCGCCGGCGGGAGTGCATCGCGATCTCATCGCCATGATCAACAAGCACGTTCGCGAGGATGAGCTCCGCTAAGCTGCGCAATCGTCATGCTGAACCGCGAAGACGGTGAAGCATCTCAGGATGGGAAGCGTGAGATCCTTCGCTGCGCTTCAGGATGACGATCGCTAAGCTGCCGCGCGCCTTCTACCTGCAGGAGACAGTGACGGTGGCCCGCGCGCTGCTCGGCTGCGTGCTGTGGCGGCGCATCGGCCGCGAGCTTCTCGCCGCCCGCCTCGTCGAAGTCGAGGCCTACCTCGGCGCGAACGACATGGCCAGCCACGCCCGCCGCGGCCTCCGCTCCGCGCGCAACGAGTCGATGTACCTCGACGGCGGGCACGCCTACGTCTACTTCACATACGGGATGCACCACTGCATGAACGTGGTCACGCAGGAGGCCGACGTGGCCGAGGCCGTGCTGCTGCGCGCGGCGGAGCCGCTGCGGGGGATCGAGTCGATGCGCGCGCGGCGGCCGAAGGCGAAGCGCGATGTCTATCTGATGAACGGCCCGGGCAAGCTCTGCGCGGCGCTGGCCATCGATCGTGCCCTCGACGGCGAGCCGCTCGACGGGAAGCGCCTCTTCGTCACCGCGCGCGACGTGGAGATCGACGAGAACGACATCGCCGTCTCCCCGCGCATCGGCGTCGACTACAGCGGCGACGCCGCGCACTGGCCGCTACGGTTTTTTCTGCGGGGCTCCAAGTACGTAAGCCGTTAGGAAGCGCAGGTGCGCCTCGACGACCGGCGTCGGCCTCGGCATCGCGTGCGCCAGCAGCGAAAAAGTCTGCAGCCACGTCAGATCGCGATTGACCACACGGCCACTTTCGTACTCAACGGACGGCAGGTCATCGACATGCGGCGGGACGTCGCGCGTGATCCGCTCGACCTCGGCCGGGCCGAGCATCAGCGCCGGCAGGAGATCGGCGGGCCCGTGCATGCCGATCTCGGCGAGGTCGCGCGCCACCGGCGGCGTCCAGCGCGCGGCCATGCGCGCCACCGGAAGCGGCCCCGGCTCGAGGCGGCCGACGACGATCGTGAACGCGTTCGGCGTGTTCGGGACGTACCAGATCGTCGTGTTCGGGAAGACGTCGCGGAAGGCGCGCACGATCTCCAGGTAATTGCGCGTCGTCAGCGAGTACATCGGCAGCCACATCGAGATCACGCCGCCGTCGTTGAGGCGGCGGCGGCAGAGCTCGAAGTATTCGCGCGTGTAGAGCGAGCCGTTGCCGGCGTAGCGCGGGTGGATGGAATCGGAGAGGAGGACGTCGAATTTCTCCGGCGTGGCCAGGACGAAGTTGCGGCCGTCGTTGATCTCCACGTGCACGCGCGGATCGCGCAGGACGCCGTGATTGACCGCGCCGAGGCGCGCGTTCGACACCTCCAACACCTCGGGCGAGATCTCGGCGATGGTGATGCTCTCGACCGGATGCCGCGACACCGCCCAGGCCGTCCCGCCGCTGCCGAAGCCGATGTGCAGCACGCGCCGCGGATGCGGATGGAGCAGCAGCGGGATGTGGCCCTGCAGCTTCTGCGTCCCCATCAATTCCGCCGAGGTGCCGGCGACGTTGACGCCGTTGAGCTCGAGCGAGAGGTAGTCGGGACCGAGCTGGCGCAGTGTGACCGTGGCGGTGACGTCCTCGCGGAAGAGAAGGATCGGCGCGCGCTGGTCGGCGAAGAGGCCGGCGGAGAGGATGACTTGGTTCGGCTTGGCGATGGCAAAGGCGCCGGCGACGATGACGGCGGCGACGGCGGTCATCGCCGCGTTGCGCGCGAACCACGCGCCGGCGAGCAGCGCGAGGCACGCGGTCAGAAAGAGGCCGTTCTGGGAGCCGATCGCGCGGATCAGAAAGAAGCCGGCCAGGAGCGAGCCGCTCACGCTGCCGATCGTGTTGACGAGGTAGACCTTCCCGACGGAGCGCGTCTCGTTCTCGCGCGCGCTGAGCTCGTAGAGGCGCACGGTCAGCGGGAAGGCCGCGCCCATGAGCGCCGTCGGCACGAGGAGCAGGACGAGCGACGCGCACAGAAAAATGGGGAACGGCGAGGTGAAGCGGAGGCGGGCAATCGCTTCGAGCAGATCGGCGAAGCGCGTGAAGAGGAGCACCTGCAGCGCCAGCACCGCGGCGAGGGCGAGCTCGATCGCGCCGAGCGTTTTGGCGATGTCGATGCGCGCCACGAAGCGCTCGATGATGGCGCTGCCGAGGCCGATGCCGATCAAGAACGAGAAGAGCATCAGCGAATAGGCGTAGACGCTGCTGCCGAAGTGCAGGACGAGGATGCGCGACCAGAAAACCTCGTCGGCGATGGCGGCGAGGCCCATCAGCAGCGAGGCCGCGAGGACGAAGCGCGGATTCATCTCGAACGCACTCCAAAAACGGCCAGCGCAAGAACGAAGTTCAGCACGGCGGCGACGGCAATCGTGGCCAGCAAGCCGACGCGCGGGATGAGCACGAAGCCGGCGAGCGCGACGCCGGCCGTCGCGCCGAGGGTGTTGACGGCGTAGAGCGCGGAGCCGGCGGTGCCGCTGCTTAACCAGCGCACGAGCAGCGGCAGCGTGCCGCCCATCAGGATGGTCGGCGGCAGGAGGAACGCCGCGGCAAGGGCGATACGCACAAGCGTCATCAGCAATGGGCTGTGATGCACGCTCGGATACGCGGCGACGTACGCGCGGTTCAGCAACTCGAAGGCGTTCGGCGAGAACGCGCCGATCAGGCCGATCAGCGCCTCGACCGAGGCGTAGACGAGCAGCGGCGGGCGGGCGCGAAAGGCGCGGCTGAAGAGGAATGCGCCGATGCCGAGGCCGGCCAGGAAGACGGCAATGAGCGTGGCCGCCGCGTAGACGGTGTTGCCGAAGATCAGGCCGAGGTATTTGAGCCAGACGACCTGGTAGAGCAGCGCGCTGATGCCGGAGGCGAAGAAGACGGAGAGGACGGCCGCGCTTCGCGTCATTCAAGTCAGGGCGCAGGGCGCAGGGGGCGGGGCGCAGATGATGTCCTCGCGACGACCACCACCTGCGCCCTGCCCCCTGCGCTCTGCCACCTCATCAAGAGTAGCATCGCCTCGATGCGCGACCTCGGCCGGCTGCTCATCGTCTTCGGCGCGATCCTCGTCGCCGCCGGGCTGCTCCTCACCGTCGGCGCCAAGATCGGCCTTGGGAAGTTGCCGGGCGACATCGTCTATCGCCGCGGCAACTTTTCGTTCTACTTCCCGCTGATGACGTCGATCGTGCTCTCCATCGTCCTGTCGCTGCTGCTTTGGCTCTTCCGCCGCTGATCAACGCCAGTAGCCGCGCACCCACACCCAGTCGTAGCGGCCGCGCACCCAGTGTCCCGGCACCCACACCGCGTTGCGGTACGGCGCCCTGCCGATGACCTCCACGCGCGCCGGCGGCGGCGCCACGGCCACGCGGGCCACGCACCCGCCCGCGCCGAGCGCGAGGGCGATCAATCCTGCTGCGAAGATGGTTTTCATGTCTGCTGCTCCTTCGCCGAAAAGACGACCGGCCCGGCGCGCGCGTTGACGCAGTTAACATGCGCGTCACATGTCGAGACTGATCCGCTACGTCGTCCGCTACGGCGTGTCGCTGGTGTTCCTCAACGTCTTCGCGGAACAGATCGGCGCGCCCGTGCCGGCCGTGCCGACGCTCATCGTGGCCGGCGCGCTGGCGCGCGACGGGAAGATCTCCTCGACGCACATCGTGCTCATCGCCGCCGTGGCGGCCTCGCTCATCGCCGACTGGATCTGGTTCCTCCTCGGCCGGCGCTACGGCTACCGCATCCTGCGCACGCTGTGCAGGATCTCGCTCTCGCCCGACTCCTGCGTGCGCGACACCGAGGCGCGCTTCGAGCGTTGGGGACTGAAGTCGCTGCTCTTCGCGAAGTTCGTTCCCGGATTCTCGACCGTGGCCCCGCCGCTGGCCGGCGCCGCGAAGCACGGCACCTTCGCCTTTCTCCTCTACGACGGCGCGGGCGCGCTGCTGTGGGCGGGCGCGGCGGTGGCGACCGGGCGGCTCTTCCACCGCCAGATCGGCGAGATCATCGCCTGGCTGGAGGCCATGGGCGGATGGGCGGTGGCGATCGTCGGCTTCGCGCTGGCGCTCTTCGTCCTGGCCAAGTGGTGGCAGCGCGCCCAATTCCTGCGGCGGCTGCGCATCGCTCGCGTGTCGGTCGCGGAGCTGAAAGGGATGATCGACCGCAACGAAAATCCGGTCGTCCTCGACGTGCGCACGCTCTCGTCACGCACGCATGAGCCGCGGCGGATCCCGACGGCGAGGGTGACGAACGCCGACGAGATCGACACGACGATCGCGGCCATCTCGCCCGACCAGGAGATCGTCTTGTACTGCACGTGACCGAACGAAGCGTCGGCGGCCCGGGTGGCCCGCCTGCTGATCGATCGAGGGTTCAAGCTGGTGCGCCCATTGGCGGGCGGATTCGATGCGTGGGTGGAGGCGGGATATCCGGTGGACGAGCTATGAGCACCTACATCCACGGCACGAGCCCCGAGGAACAGCGCCGCCTTTCTCTGATGAACGACGTCCTCCTCAACCCGCTCTCCTTGCGCGAGCTCGCCCTGCGCGGCGACGAGCGCATCGTCGACTTCGGCTCCGGCCTCGGACAGTTCACCTGCGCCATGGCTCGGGCCGTGCCGCGCGGGCGTGTCGTCGGCATCGAGCGCAGCGACGAGCAGCGCGGCAAGGCGCAGCAGGAACCGAACGTCGAGTACCGCGCCGGCGACGTGCTAAACCTCGACCTCGGCGACGAATGGGGGAGCTACGACCTCGCCCACACGCGCTTCCTTCTCGAGCACGTCCCCGATCCGCTGCGCGTCGTCGAGGCCATGGTGCGCGCGGTCAGGCCCGGCGGGCGCATCGTCCTCGAGGACGACGACCACGGCGTCATGCGCCTCTGGCCCGAGCCGCCCGGCTTCGTCGAGCTGTGGAGCGCCTACATCCGGACGTACGACCGCATCGGCAACGATCCGTTTGTCGGCAGACGATTGGTGCAGCTTCTGCACCAGTCCGGCGCGCGGCCGGTGCGCAACACCTGGATCTGGTTCGGCGGCTGCGCGGGGATGGAGTACTTCGACGTCCTGGCCGCGAACATGGCCGGCGTCGTGCGCACCGCACGCGACGCCATGATCGAGATGAACCTCGTCGAGCGCGACACGTTTAACGAGGTCATGGAACATTACGAGCGCTGGGCGAAGCGTCCCGACGCCGCGCTGTGGTTCTCCGTAGCTTGGGCGGAGGGAAGACGATGATCGTTTCGCTCTTGTTCGCGTCGTCGCTGGCCGTGTCTCCGCAGGTCGTCACGGTGCGCGAGCAGCCCGCGCGCGTCATCGTCGAATTCGTGGCCGCGCCGGCGGTGTACGCCGGCAAGAGCACGCAAAGCGCCCGCATCTCGACGCTGACGCGCTTCCGGCGCGACGTCCAGACCGTGGCCCGCGGCGCGTCGATTCGCCGCGAGTACACGGCCACCTTCCACGGCGCGGCGGTCGAAGGCGCCGACGCCAAGGCCGTCGAGGCCATCCGCAGCATGCCCTACGTCCGGGCCGTCCATCCCGACCGCGAGGTCCATGCGCTGGCGCTGCCGCCGGCGCCCAACGACGTGATCTCCAACGCCGGCCAGCGCGTGAACTCGCTGCGCCTCCCGACGCGGGGCGAAGGAATCCGCGTGGCGGTGATCGACACCGGCATCGCCTACACGCACCCGGCCCTCGGCGGGGGCTTCGGCCCGGGCTACAAAGTCGCCGGCGGCTACGACTTCGCCAACGACGACAACGATCCCTTCGACGACAACGGCCACGGCACGCACGTCGCCGGCATCATCGCCGCCGACTCCGACTCGCTCATCGGCGTGGCTCCGCGGGCGACGCTGTACGCGTTCAAGGTGCTCAACGCCAACGGCAGCGGCAGCGACTCCGACGTCATGGCCGGCCTGGAGGCGGCGGCGGATCCGAACGGCGACGGCGACACCGCCGATCACCTCGACGTCGCCAATCTCTCCCTCGGCGGGCTCGGCTCGGCGGACGATCCGCAAGCCCGCACCGCGGACGCCGCCGTGGCCGCCGGCGTCGTCGTCTGCATCGCCGCCGGCAACAGCGGAGGCTTCGCCATCATCTCCAGTCCCGGCACGTCGCGCTCGGCCATCACCGTCGGCGCCATCAACGACAGCGGCGCCGTGACGTCGTTCAGCTCGCGCGGTCCCACGCCGCGCGACCTCGATTTCAAGCCCGACGTGGTCGCGCCTGGCCTCGACATCACGTCGTCGTGGCCCGGCGGCGGCGTGCAGACGCTCAGCGGGACATCGATGGCCACACCGCACGTCGCCGGCGCCTGCGCCTTGCTGCGGAGCCTCCATCCCGACTGGAGTCCGGCGACCGTGAAGGCGGCGCTGACGTCGTCGGCGACGTCGATCAACGCCACGCCGATCGAGCGCGGCGCCGGCCGCGTCGACGCCGAGCGCGCCTCGCAGGCCGCGATCTTCGCCGGCGGCTCGGGCCTCTCGTTCGGCCTCGACACCGCCGGCGGCGGCACGTACGAGGCCACGCGCTCGGTCACGCTGACGAATGGCGGCTCCGCGCCGTGGACCGCCGCCGCGACCTCCACCGGCACGTCGGGCGTGACGCTGACGATCACGCCGGCGTCGGCGACGATCGCGCCGGGACAGTCGCAGCGGTTCGACGTCCGTCTCTCCGCGAAC
Organism: Acidobacteriota bacterium; assembly: GCA_046723495.1. Lineage (GTDB taxonomy): Bacteria > Acidobacteriota > Thermoanaerobaculia > Gp7-AA8 > Gp7-AA8 > DATDFB01. The sequence continues at coordinate 1,134 of JBKOUP010000486.1, read as the reverse complement.
AACGGGAGCGTCGGCTTTCCGACCAGCAAGTCCGCCAGCGGCACCGTGACGTTCTCCGGCGGCGGCGCGACGCTCGACGTGCCGTGGGAGCTCGTCCGCGCCGCGCGCGTGACGATCTCCCATCAACTCCTCGGCGGCGTCGCCTTCGGCTACAACCCCCAAAGCACGGCCGCGACGTTCATCTATCCCTACTCGGAAGAGAACGCGGAGACGTACGTCGCTCCCGGCAAAGTCTGGGACTTCCTCGTGAACGGCCGCGACGCCGGCAACGTCATCCAGCTCATCATGGTCACGGGCCGGGCCATCAATGGCGACGACTCGATTGCGCTGACCGCAGCCGATGCGCCGTACAAGATCGAGCTCGCCGCGCTCGACGAGCACGGCATGCCTCTCCACACGCTTCCGAAGGTTCCGTCACACACTCGGCACTCGGTGATCCTGCAGCTCAACTGGCAGTCGAAGCCGAACGGCTTGTTCACCTACATCGTCGGCAGCGTCGACTCGCTTTTCGTTTCGTCGCTGCCGGGGACGCAGTTCACCGTGTTCGAGTCGTACACCGACGTCGACGGCGGCCGCTTCTTCAGCGTTCACCACGACACCCTGCACGACGTCGCCGCCTCCGCGACGCTGAGCAAAGACGTTTCTTCGTACCGGAGGTCGCGGTGGAGCTGGTCGCCGCGCGGCGCGGAGACGGCGCTGTCGGCCTGCAGCTGGATCCTGTCGCGCGGCAGCGTCGAGGTCAGTCCGTTCATCTCGGGCTGCCTGAGCAGAGAGCTCGCCGAGCCGGTCACGCTCGACAGCTACGTCACGCCCGAGGGGGATGGCGACACGTACGTTGCCGCGCTGTCGCTCTCCAGCAATACGACGGCGATCGCGTACGTCCGCGCCGACGCCGGCGGCTCGTTCGTCTCGAAGGACGCGAAGGCGAGACCGCTGGAGCAGCGGATCGAGGACGGCGGCGCGGCCGTCGTCGGAACCGGCCCCATGCTTCCGGTCTCGATCGTGGCGGGCCTCAGCCAGCCCGCCTCCGGCGGCTTCGCCGGCGCGTTCGGCGACCTGCACGGCCTCGGCGGCACGTCGTGGGCGCTCTACGACGCCTCGGGCGCGCAAACGCTGAGCGGCATTCTCCCCGGC
>JBKOUP010000216.1:0-15660 GCA_046723495.1 Acidobacteriota bacterium | reverse complement strand
AGCGGACGGCGGCGGGGTGCACGCCGGTGTCGATCCGGACGTACGGATACGTCAGCGCCTGCGTCACGATGCTGCCGGCGCCGGGGCCGTTGATCTTCGTCTTGACCGTGACGAGCTTCGCGTCGCCGGTGACCTCGAGCGGCTCGATCGACCAGCCGCCGGTCATACGCCGGCCGAGGTTCAGCGTGATCGCCGAGCCGTCGACCGTCACCGACGCCTTCGTTGCCTCGGCGCCGTACGATCCTTTGTCGGTTACGCGAAAATTCATCGTCGTCGTACACGCAGCGAACAGCAGAGCGACAATGGCCGTTCTCATGGCCGGAAGCAACAGCAGAACTTCGAACCGAATTTTCAGTCAAATGATCCTCGGAGAACTTATGCGCCGGTACGCTATCCCTCTCTTCGCCTTCCTCGTCGCCCTCCCCTGCTTCGCCTCGATCACCGGCACCGTCATGAACGCCGACGGCGCCGCGGTCGGCGGCGCGAAAATCTCGGTCTTCGCGCCGGAGACGCTCGAAGCGCGGCGCGCGCGCCTCGCCTCGGCCACGCCGCAGCGGAAAGCGCTCGACACCGCGACGACCGACGCCAACGGCAGCTTCCGCGTCGACGTCCCGAAGGAGCAGAGCTTCGTCGACCTCCGCGTCGACGCCGCCGGCTACGCGCCGGAATCGATGTGGAGCGCGGCCAGCGATGAGGCCGGCGCGATCGTCCTCGTCCGCGCGGCGGCGAAGAGCGGCACGATCACCGCGGCCGGCAAGCCGGTGGCGAACGCGACGGTGGTCTGGATCGGCACAACCGGCATCGAGGCCGTCGCCACGACCGACGCCAGCGGCAAGTACAGCGTGCCCGACCCGGCCAAGTGGGCCGTCCGCATCGTCGTCATCCATCCCGAGCACGGCGTCTTCATCGAGACGATGCTGCGCGACGTCACGAAGCTCGTGCCCAGCCGCGCCCTCCCGCCCGGCGTGACGGTGACGGGGCGTGTCGTCGCCGAGGATGGCACGACGCCGGCGGCGGGAGCGGAGCTGTTCCTCGACCACTGGCCGGCCGGCAAGACCGCCGACGACGGCACGTTCACGATCGCCAACGCCCGGAAGGACTGGCAGGAGCTCGAAGCGCGCCTCGGCGCGCGCGGCGCGCACCGCGCCCACGTCGACGCCGCGGTGACGCTGAAGCTCGGCAAGGGAGCGACGCTCAGCGGCACGCTCATCGACGCCAAGACGAAGCAGCCGGTCGCCGGCGCCACGATCGCGCTGATGCCGGGCGGCTTCGGCTTCGGTGCCGAGACCGTGAGCAACGCCATCACCGACGCCAAGGGCAACTACTCGTTCGCAAACGTCGTAGCCGGCAACTTCGCCGTCGAGGTCAACCGCTCCGGGTATCACGCCGCGCGCAGCGAAGTGGCGCTCATCGCGGGCCGCACGGTGCAGAAGCCGCTGTACGGAACGCCGCTCGGCACGATCGCCGGCACCGTCGTCGACGAGGACAAGCGCCCCGTCGCCGCGGCGCGCGTGACCACGACCGCGGCCTCGCGCGAGCCGATGAACCTCATGGCCATGGGCCGCAATCTGCCGGCGCGCGGCGCGTACAGCGGTCCCGACGGCCGCTTCGTCCTCCGCGACGTGTCGTCGGAGCACGACGTGACGGTCGACGCCGCGAAGAAGGGCTACCCGCCCACCCACACCTCGGCGATGCGCGTCGCCGCGGGCGAGAAGAAGAGCGGCATCACGCTGACGATCCCGCGCGGCCTCGCCTTCAGCGGCCGCGTGCTCGACAAGAACAACCGCCCGGTCTCCGGCGCGACGGTGGAGATGCACGAGTCGGCGGGCTCCGATCCGATGGGCGGGATGCGCCGCATCATGGCTTCGGTCACGAACCGGCCGAACGACGACGCCGTCCGCTCCGCGAGCGACGGCACGTTCATCGTGCGCGTCAAGGAAGGGCGCTACGACGTCGCCGTCAAGGCCGAGGGCTACGCGGCGAAGACGCTGCGCGCGCAGACGGTCGCCGCGGGGATGAAGCCGGTCGACGTCGTCCTCGAGCCGGGCGTGGAGATCACCGGGCGCGTCTCGCGCGCGGGCGCCGGCGTGGAGAACGTCACCGTGGCCACGATGTCGATGACCGAGGGGATGACGTCGACGACGACGGGTCCGGACGGCTCGTTCCGTTTGGCCGACCTGACGCCGGGCGGGATCATGCTCGTCGCCAGCCGCCCCGAGTCGTTCATCCAGGAGATGCGCGCCGTCACCGCGCCGGCGCGCGACGTCAACATCGAGCTGCCGTCCGGCGGGCGCATCGGCGGCCACGTCGTCGACAAGGTCACGCATCGGCCGGTGACGTCGTTCCAGGCCGGCGTGTCGACGTCGCGCGGCGGCGGGGGCATGGTCATCCAGACGCCGCCGATGCTGAAGTCGTTCACCAGCGACGACGGCTCATTCACGCTCGAGAACGTGAAGCCGGGGTCGACGCAGGTCGTCGTCAACGCGCCCGGCTACACGCAAGGGAAAGCGCCGAACATCGAAGTCGAAGACGGCAAGACCGCGCCGGAGATCACCGTGGAGCTCGACACGGGCGTGAAGCTGGTGGGCAAGGTGACGGGGCCGGACGGATCGCCGCTGGCCGGCGTCACGGTCGCGCCGGACATGACCTCGCGCGGCGGACGGGTGATGCGCTTCGATGCGATGGGAAGCTCGGCCGCGACCGATCCGAACGGCGAGTACACGATCGACGCGCTGGAGCCGGGCGAGAGGACGTTCAACTACTCGCATAGCGGGTACCTGACGGAGACGCGCACGGTGAACCTGACCGGAACGCAGGTCCGCACCGACGTGCAGCTCTCCTCGGGGATGCGCATCGCCGGCGTCGTCGTCACCGAGGCCGGCACGCCGGTCGCGGACGCGCTCGTGCGCGCCTCGTCGGCGAGCGACGCGACGTTCGGCCGCGAGTCCCACAGCGACACGAACGGCAACTTCCTCTTCGAAGGGCTCGCGCCGGGGCACTACACGTTCAACGCCGCGAAGAGCGGCTACGCGAACGCGATCGCCCGCGACGTCGACGTCACCTCCGGCGCTCCGGTGCGCCTGATCGTGAAGAGCGGCGGGACGATCTCCGGCCACGTCGGCGGACTGACGGCCGAGGAGCTGCAGCAGACGAACGTGACGGCCTCGGGCGTCGGCGTGGGCAACGCCACCGCGCCGGTCGACGCCGGCGGCAACTACCGCATCGACGGCGCGCCGACCGGCAGCGTGCGCGTCTCCGCGCGCGTCGGCGGGCCGATGTTCGCCGGGTCGACGAAGACGTCGGAGCCGAAGACGGTCGTGCTCGATCCCGGCGGCAGCGCCACCGCGGACATCGAGTTCAAGTCCGACACGATCGTGCGCGGCCGCGTGACGCGCGCCGGACAGCCGGAGCGCAGCGCCACGGTGATGTTTTTCCCGCGCAACGGAAAGGCGCAGACGAACGCCACGACGAATACGGACGGCACCGGCTACTACGAACTGAGCGGCCTCGGCGACGGCCCGTACAGCGTGCAGGTCATCGACTTCAACCGCCTGGCGCCGTACTGGACGACGTACAACGTCAGCGGCTCGGGGACGTTCGACATCGAGATCCGCACCGGCACCGTGCGCGGGCACGTGCGCGACGCCACGAACGATCAGCCGCTCAACCAGGCCCGCGTGGAGATCCGCCCCACCGGCAGCGACGCGCCGTTCAACGCCCAGGCCGCGACGACGGACGCCGGCGGGAACTTCTCCATTCCGGCGGTGCCGCTCGGGTCGTACCAGATCAGCGCGGACATGGAAAATTACGGCCACGCGGTGAAGGACCTGCAGGTCCAGGACGCGCCGGCGGACGTGGAGCTGAAGCTCTCGCCGACCCCCGGCATCGTGCTGAGCGTGGTCGACGGCCGCGACGGGCGCCTGCTCGCCGCGCAGCCGCGCGTGTCGGACATGCAGGGCCGCCCGATCGACACGGGGTTCCGCTTCACGAACACGCCCGAGCCGCTGAAGCTCGACGTCTCGCCCGGCACGTACCGCGTGACGCTCTACGCGAACGGCTACGCGGCGAAGACGATCACGGTGCCGGCGCCGTCGTCGCAGAACGTGCCGATGACGCCCGGCGGCACGCTGCTGATCAAGTCGAAGAGCTCCGCACCCGACCTCCGCTTCCGCCTGACCGACGGCAACGGCCTTCCGTACGGGAGGTTCGGGTTCAACGAAGGGACGTACCCGCTGCTGACCTCACCCGCCGTGACGACGCTGCCGAACGTCGCGCCGGGCGTGTACCGCCTGGATGTGCTGGACAAGACGGACCGGGTGGTGAATTCGACGAGCGTGACGGTGACGGACGGCGTGCCGACGACGGTGGAGATCTAGAGGGTCACAGGGAACAGGCGACGGGTGACAGGTCCAAAAACGCCACCTGTCGCCTGTGACCTGTTCCCTGTTCCCTAGTCCTCGTCTTCCATCCCCACCGGCTCCGGAATCTCCGCCACGGCCTCGAGCGGCACGCGCTCGGGGCGGGCGGCGGCGGGCGCGCCGAAGTTCTTGCGGTACTTCTCCAGCCGCTTGAAGAGGTGATGCAGGTCGTAGGTCAGGCGCATGACCGTGCGGCGCAGCTTGTACTTGACGCGCTTGAAGGCCTCGAGGTCGTCGCCGCGCAGCGTGGGCAGGAAGGCCTGGATCTCGGCGATGCGCTTGCGCACTTTCTCCAGGTCCTTGTCCTGCACGTTGAGAAAGACTTCCTGGCCGTCGACGAGGAGCGGCTCGACGCCGCTCATCTGTTCGTCGAACCACTTCCAGAGCTGGATGAGATCGACGCGGCGGCCTTTCGATAGAAATCGCGTCTCCAGCAGGTCCTGGCGGAAGTAGCCGAAGAGGCGGCGGTCATCGGCGCGGTTGAACTCGTCGTCGTTGAGGTTGCGGGCGTTCCAGACGCCGTAGCGGATGATGTCGTTGCGCGTGCTGCGCAGCTGGCGGATGGTCTCCTCGAGCTGCTTGAAGGGAAGCTGGGCCAGGGTCTGCGGTTCCATGGGCGGCGAAGAATACCTCACCGGGCTCGGACGAATTCCGAATCCGTCGTGGCGTTGTTGACGACCGAGGCGTAGGCGATGACGCCGCCGTCGCCGCCGTAGACGGTCACGCGCACGCGGCCGTCGAGCACCGGCGCCGTGCTGAGCTCGCGCAGCGAGAACTGCACCTGCTGGTGCGGGCCGAGGAGCTTCTCGACGCTGCCGAGGCTTTTGCCGCCGTTGTCGAAGAGCGTGAAGCGCAGCGCCGCCGTCCCACCGGTCACTTCGGTCGCGCCGATGTTCGTGCGGAACGCCGTGTCGTTCTCGATGCGGATGGCGTCCGCGCTGTCGCCGTTGCCGAGGGCCTCGGTCACTGGGATGGCCACGGACTCGTCGCCGCGCCCCAAGTCCGAGCCCGTGCGCAGCCAGGCCACCCAACCGGCCGGCAACTCCAGGATCCCGGAGCCGAAGACATTCTGGATCGGGAAGCCGCTGAAGCCGCCGTCGTTGGCGTCGGTGAACACAGCGTGCCCGAAATGGTCGTAGATCGTTTCGCGCGCCGGAAGATCGGGAAACGGCGCGAGCGTATGCCAGAACCGCGTCGTGCCCCACTCCGTGCCGTTCAACCCGTGGATGCCGCCGGCGACCGCGGGAGCGGCGAAGGTCCCCGCGCGCGGCTGTTGCGCTTTGATGAAGCGAGGGTCCTCGGCGGACGCGAGCGAGGCGTAGCCGTGTATCCGGGCCGCGCCGGCGACCACGGCGATCCGAATGTACGGAAACACGCCCTGACTGCGGGGCTGCACGGGCATGCGGAACTGCACGTGGCTGTACGGGGCGATGTCGACGTCTTGCGACCAGTAGGCAGTCGAAAAGTTGAAGGCCGTGAAGCGCACCGTCCCGCGCTGGCCTGCGGTCTCGATCGCGCCGAGGTTCGCGCGGAATGGCTCGTAGGGGAAGAGCTGGATCGTGTATTGCCCGACGTCGCCGAGGCCGACCGCGTCGGACGCCGGCGCCGCCTCGATCACCTCGGCGAGCCCACGCGCGGCATCGACCGTGCGGCTCCACGCCTGCACGCTGCCGCCGATCGCCAGCGTGCCGAGGCCGTCGGTGGCGAAGAGCTGGGCGACGACGTCGCGGAAGACGGCCACCTCGCCCGGCGCGACATTCACGTTGACCGCGCCGAACGTCGTCGTGCCGTCGGCGCCGCTCGGCGTGTAGACGATCGTCGCCGTCGTCGCGGACGATGCCTTGTTGAAGAGGAAGAGATCGCTGCGCCACTGCGCCCCGTCGAGGCCGTTCGCGTGCGCGACGGCGACGACGTGCTGCGTCGCCGCCGGCCGCTGCGCGAGCGGCTCGTCGCCGGCGAATTTCACGACGAGCGACCACGACAGGAGCCGCCCGACGTTGTTGCCGTGCGTGTCGGTCACGACGAGCGTCCAGAGGCCGGCGATCGGCTTGCCGTTGAAGATCGTCAGCGGATCGAGCGGCTCGGCGTCGGAGCCGAAGGTTGCGTGGATGTCGGGAACGCGGTCGAGCGACGGCGCGAAGAGCAGGCGCGCCGTGCCGTCGGGCGCGATCAGGGTGATGCGCAGATCGCCGCGCGAGGGATGCTCGACGTCGACGCGCACGAGGAAACGGTCGACCGGACGCGTGTCGGTGACGAGCAGCGTCGACGTCGTGCCGGTGGCGGCGATCGGCAGGCCGTGGTCGCTGCTCTGCACGATCGTCAGCTCGCCGCGGGGCATGACGGCGCAATCCGTCAGAATCCCGCGCTTCGTCATCGCCGCGCAGATCGTCCCGGCGTGCACGCCGCCGTAGAGGGCGCGGTCGGCGTCGAGGAGCTTGCGGGCCATGACGTTGAACGTCGGGTCGGGCGGAACGCCGAACGTCCCCTCGAGCACGATCGTGTCGGCGATGCGCCGCCCCGCCTCGACGCCGTTCTGCTGCACGAGCGTCTCGAAGATCTCGCGCAACGCGGACGACCAGATCTCGCCGTTGCGGTGCTCGGTGCCGGGCTGCGTGGAGTTGATGTAGTCGGCCATCGTCTTCGTGGAGTCGACGCGGCGGAGGCAGTCGGCGCCGGCGGCGTAGCTGCAGTTCTGCGAGGCGTCGTCGCCGGCGCAGCGCGGGTCCCAGTCGGCGATGCAGTAGGGATCGCGGCCGCTCGGCAGCGTGCCGACGTAGTTCTGCGAGAACGACCAGTAGTCGCCGAAACCTTCGCCGAGGGCGCGCGACTGCTGCGACGGCAGGCCGCCGAAGACGCCGGGGTCGATCCAGTCCTGAATGGCGTGCCCGAACTCGTGCAGCATGATGTCGGAGTCCTCGGCGTCGTCGGTGCCGCCGTCGCCGAAGAAGAGCGCGCCGGTGCCACCGGCGTTGCCACCGATGTAAGCGGAGTTGTCGGCGCCGTTGAACGCGTGCGGATCGACCGGGATGGCGTAGCCGACGATGCGCCGCGCGCCGCTGAAGCCGAGCGATTGCATGTAGCGCTGCGTTTTGTCGAGGTGGTAGTAGGCGTTGACCTCCTCGAATTGCGGTTGGGAGCGGTCGAAGAGCAGCGGCTGCGAGGCGTCGGCGTGGGCGGTGAAGGGCTGGTCGGTGTCGACGATGGCGACGTTCGGGCCGGCCAGTGGACCACTCGGCGTGAGGTCTTGCAGATCGACGACGGTGTAGGCGGCGTCGGGGACCGCGGTGGCGGCGTTGTTCTGGTCGCGGAGCGACGGGTCGTTCAGCTTGGCGACGGGATTGGGGTCGAAGACGCGGGCCTTGGCGTTCCAGACGAACGGCTCGGTGCGGATCTCGTTGCCGGTGTCGTCGATGTAGTGGATGGATGTGGCGTCGACGATGCGATGGGCCGGGCGGGCTTCGCCGTTGACTAGGACTAGCGAGGCGGGACGCCTCGCGGACGGCCGTCGGGACGACGGCGCGACCAGGCGCGCGACCTCGCGCACGCTGCCGTCGTTGTCCTCGCGTTCGATCACCGCGCTGCCGACGACTTCCACGCCGTCGATGGTCTGCCGGTACGTCCGCCATGTCGCGGTCAGCGATTTCCGCTCCAGCACCAGGCGGAGCGTGTAGGCGGCCAGAAGAGCGGCGGAGGTCACGCTCTCGATGATACGGGCACGGGCTCTTTCTCCGCTGCCACCTGCACGTTCGCCACCGGCAGCGAGAAGAAGAACGTCGTCCCCGCGCGCTCCTTGCTGTCGACCCAGATCGCGCCGCCGTGGCGCTCCACGATCTGCTTGGTGATGTAGAGGCCGAGGCCGAGGCCGCCGTAGTTCGTCGAGCTGACCTGGCGGCCGCGGTGGAAGCGCTCGAAGACCTGCCCGAGCTCGTCGGCGGGGATGCCGATGCCCTTGTCGCAGACCGCGGTCACGAGCTGGTCGCCGCGGTCGTCGACGCTCACGAAGATGTCGCTGCCGTCGGGCGAGTACTTGGCGGCGTTCTCCAGCAGATTGCCGAGCACCTGCTCGAGGCGGTCGCGGTCGCCGAGCACTTCCTTGCCGCTGTCGGAGATGTCGACGTGGATCTGGCGCTCGCTGCCGGCGGGGTGATGATGCACGACCTCGCGCACGAACGACGTCCACCGGATCGGCTCGCGGCGGATCTCCAGGCGCCCGGTCTCGATGCGGGAGACGTCGAGGAGCTCGAGGATGAGCCGCGACATGCGGTCGATCTGGTCGAGGGCGATGTCGAGGTACTCCTCCGACGTGGCCAGGTCGTTCTCGCGGATCAAGGCCTTGGCCAGCTGCGTGTAGCCCTTGATCGACGTAACCGGCGTGCGCAGCTCGTGCGAGGCGATGGAGAGGAACTCGTCCTTCAGCCGCGACAGGTCCTCGACCTTGCGCCGGGCGTCGACCTGTTCGGTGTAGAGCTTGGCGTTCTCGATGGCCAGCGAGGCGCGCTCGGCGAGCACCTCGGCCAGGGGGAGGTTCTCCTCGCTCATGGCCCGGTCGGGATCGTTCCCGGCGATGACGAGCGCGCCGAGCATCTCCCGCCGCGTGCGCAGCGGGAGGATCAGCAGCGAGGCCAGCTTCATGTGCGGGACGTGATACGACGTCGCGTCCGTCTGGGCCGGGCCGCCGCCGACGTTCTGCGTCAGCGATGGATAGCCGGTGGCCACGACCTGGCCGATGATGCCTTCGCCGACGACGAGCGGTTGGCGGTAGATGTACGACCAGGCCAGGCCGAGGGAGGCCATGTCGCGGTGGTAGATCGAAGCCACGCGGAGCTCGTTGGACTCCGGCGCCTTGAGGATGACGGCGGCCCAGTCGCCGAGGACCTCGGCGACGCGCTCGGCGATGGCCTGCGTGACCCAGCCGGGATCGATGTTGCTGGCGAAGAACGCGCCGGCGTCGGCGAGGATCTGCGCGCGCTCGGCCTGCACCTGCATCGACTCTTCGAGCAGGCGGCGCTCGGTGATGTCGCGGAACGTCACGATGACGCCGGTGAGCCGCCCGTCCTCGTGCAGCGGCGTGGCGTTCGTCGACACGGCGATCTGGCGGTCCTCGCGGGAAATCATGACCGTGCGGTCCTGCACCGGTTTGCCGCTGGAGAGCGCCTGTGCGACAGGGAAATCCTTGAGGTCGAGCGGAGCGCCGCTTTCGTCGCGCAGCCGGTAGACCTCGGCCTGTCTGAAGATCGGGACGCCGATTTCGGACGAGCCGAGAAGAGACTGGCCGGCAGGGTTGATGAACAGCGTCTTTCCTTCGCCGTCGACGAGCATCACGCCGTCGGACATGCCGGCGATCATCGTCTCCGTGCGCCGGACCTGCCGCGTCACCTGCTCCTTGAGCCGCTGCTCGATGCGGAACACCGTGAATGCGGCCACGACGAGGATGATCAGCGTGACGACGACCATCAGGATCGACAGGCCGAGGCGCATGCTGGTCATGCGGTCGAGCTCGGCGGCCTGGCGGCGGCGGTGGGCGTTGAGGATCGTGCCGGTGAAGTCGGGCGCGCTGCGGTGCTGCCGCGCGACCTCGAGCATCTTCTGCGCGGCCTCGTCGAGGCGGTTGTCGTGGGCGAGTTGCATCTCCTGCGCGGTCAGGGCCTGAATGACGACGAAGTGGCGGCGGAGATCGCCGATCAGCTTCACGTCGTGCGGATCGGTGGCCAGTTGCATCGCCTCCGTATTCGCTTTCTGGAAGTCGCGCGCGGCCTCGTCGTACTTCTGCTGGAATTCCGGGCTGCGCGTGAGCTCGTAGCCGCGCGCCGCGGAGATGATCACCGTGGTGGCGTCATCCATGGCGTTGACGGCGTCGTTGAGCGGCTCGGAGCCGCTGATGATGCGGTACTCCTGCACCTTGCCGGTCTGCAGGACGGTGAGGGTCAGCGTCAGGCCGATGACGGCCAATAGCGCAAGCGCGGCGAAGGCGCCCCAGAGCGTCCTGCGAATCGAGGAATCCACGACCGCCCGGGCCGATGCAAATTTCAGGCCTTGGAAAGCGCTGAATTTAAACCAGTTGCGACGGGCACCGCGGATGCAGTGAGTTGCAATGGGAGGATCTATGGCTCTCAGACCGCTGCGAAATGCCACGATCTCGTTCGGCCTCGTGTCGATCCCGGTGCGTTTCTACACGGCCACGAAATCGGAAGACGTCCACTTCAATCTCCTGCACGCCAGCTGCGGCACGCGCGTGAACCGCAAATGGTGGTGCCCGCATCACGAGAAAATCGTCGACTCCGACGAGCTGATCCGCGGCTACGCCGTCTCGAAGACGAAGTACGTCACCTTCGCCGACGAGGAGATCGAGGCGCTGGAGACCGACAGCAACCGCGCGCTCGACATCACCGAGTTCGTCGACCTCAGCGAGATCGATCCGATCTTCTTCGAGAAGGCCTACTTCCTCGGCCCCGCGCCCGGCGGCGGGAAGACGTATAAGCTGCTGGCCACGGCCATGAAGAAGGAGAACAAGTGCGCGGTGGCGCGCTGGGTCGCGGCCGGGAAAGAGCACCTCGTCGTCATCCGTCCGTACGAGAAGGGCCTGGCCCTGCACACGATGTACTACGCGGACGAGGTGCGCGACTTCGGCGCCATCGACCTCGAGGACGCGGCGGTGCGCGAGAAGGAGATCCAGCTCGCGGAGACGCTCATCAACGAGCTGACGGAGGCGAAGTTCAATCCGATGCAGTTCAAGGACGAGTACCGCGAGCGCCTGCTCGAGCAGATCCGCAAGAAGGCGCACGGGAAGGCCATCGAGATCGAAGAGCGCGAGGAGAAGAAGGGCGGCGAGGTGGTCGACATCATGGAAGCGCTGCGCCGCAGCCTCGGCCAGGGCCGCGCCCCGGCCAAGCGCGCCGCGCCGCGCCGTACCGCATCGCGTAAACGCGCTCCGGCCAAGAGGAGGAAGGCATCGTAGAACACCTTCTCAAAAAGTACCGCTCGATGCGCGACTTCAAGGCCACGCCCGAGCCGTCGGGCGGGAAGCCGCGCACCGCGAAGCTGCCGATCTTCGTGATCCAGAAGCATCACGCCTCGCGGCTACACTACGACTTCCGCCTGGAGATGGAGGGGGTGCTGAAGTCGTGGGCGGTGCCGAAAGGGCCGTCGTACGACCCGACGGTGAAGCGCCTGGCCATGATGACCGAGGACCACCCGTACGACTACGCGTCGTTCGAAGGAGTGATCCCGGCCGGAAACTACGGCGCCGGCAACGTGATCATCTGGGACGAGGGGGAGTGGGAGTTCGTCGAGCCGGGCGACGATCCGGTGAAGGCCCTGAAGTCCGGGAAGCTGGCCTTCAAGATGTACGGCAAAAAAATGTTCGGCGAGTGGGCGCTGGTGAAGATCAAGGGGCGCTCCGGCGACAAGGGAAACGAGTGGCTGCTGCTCAAGCACCGCGACGAGTTCGCGAACGCGGACGTCGACGTGACCGAGGTGGCGCCGCTGTCGGTGGTGTCGAACAAGGATGTCGACGAGATCGGCGCCGAGCGCATCTGGGAGAGCAACCGAAAGGCCGCCTCGGGACGCGCGCCAACGCTCGCGGACAAGCTCTCCGCTACGCGCCCATCTCCCGCGCCGCGATCTCGAGCAGCTTCTTCTCGGAGTCGAAGCTCGCCCGCTCGATCGAGTCGGAAAGCGGCACCCAGGCCACGTCGTCGACCTCGCTGAGCTGCGGCGTGAGCGTGCCGCCGGTGTGCTGCATGAGGTAGAAGTCGACGCGCTTCTGTACGAGGGTGTCGGCGGCGCGGAAGAAGTATTCGATGGTGTCGAGGGGCTTGACGATGGTCGCTTCGAGGCCGGTCTCCTCGCGCACTTCGCGCAGCGCCGCGGCCTCGGAGGTCTCGCCCTTGGCCACGGCGCCCTTCGGCAGACCCCAGCGCGTGCCCCCGCGCGTGGCGATCATGGCCACGTAAGGACGGCCGTGGCGGACCATGATCACCGCGCCGCCCGAGGAATGCTCGTGGCGTACGTTCCCCCGCCTTCCGGACCCCATGGGGCGCGATTCTACGGCGTTTGGATTGGTGACGTTTCAGTGAAATTGGCGTACGATCTTGATGCGAGTAGGAGACAAGGAGGGTCGGCCATGCCTTGGGTCGGAACCGTTACCGTCGTCGGACTCGTCGTTCTCGTCGCACTCATCTGGGTGTTCCTCCGGATGCGGATGAAGGATCAACTGGACGAGATCATCGCGAAGAAACGGGCCGGTTGCCGCATCGTCAGCCGAGCCGACTTCCTCGAAGGAATGGAAAAGTTGCCGGTGTGCCTCTCCCTGGCCGAGGACGCGATTCACTACGAGAATTCCGACCTGCAGGCCACGCTCGAGCTGCGCCACATCGACGAGATCGAGTACGACGACGAGACCGCGACCGGACACGCGGTGGCCGGCAAGGCGCTCCGCCTCCGCTCGCACGGGCACGCCTTCGAGTTCATTCTCGATCAGGCCACGGCCCGCAAGTGGGAAGAGCTCCTCCCATCGAGACGCTTCGACGTCCCGGCCCGCGCCGTCTGAAATGGGGGCGCCCCCGCCCTCTGTTGAGCTGACCCGTCGGGGTGTAGCGCAGTCTGGTAGCGCACCTGCTTTGGGAGCAGGGGGTCGGAGGTTCGAATCCTCTCGCCCCGACCAATTCGTTGTTCGTTCTTAGTTCTTAGTTCTTAGTTCTTAGTTCTTAGTTCTTTAGGTTTGAACTAACAACTAAGAACTAAGAACCTAACAACCCTACCTCCCCGTAGCTCAGGTGGATAGAGCAACAGCCTTCTAAGCTGTGGGTCGCAGGTTCGAGCCCTGCCGGGGAGGCCAGCCTGAAACGTTCCGGGCCTTTCCGTCACTACCTACTCGAGGTAGCGCACGTGAGCAGCGTTCCGCAAGCGAGGTATGGAAATCCCGGCAGCGACCACTCCTTTAATGAGACCCTTGTTTCTCTAAAGGTTGCTCCACGTCCCGCTGGGAGGCCGCACGTGCACCGCTATCCCTTCGACGCAGACTACTTGCGCCGTCTTCGTGAAGGCGATGGACCGACTATGGAGCACTTCATCTCGTACTTCACCGAGAAGCTGACCATGAAGCTGTGGAAGGGGGGCTTCTCGCGCTCGGCCGCCGACGACATCCGCCAGGAGACGTTCGCGCGCGTGCTGGACAAGCTGCGCTCGCCGAACGGCATCCAGTCGCCGGAGAGCTTCGGCGGCTTCGTCTTCGCCGTCTGCAAGAACTACATTTTCGAGTGCTATCGAGCGATGTCGCGCCAGGACCAGATGGACGACGACTGTCTCGATCTGCCCGCCGCCGATCCCGACGTCGAGCAGCGACTGCTGCAAGGCGAGCGCGACGCCAAGGTCCGCCGGACGCTGAAGCTGATGAAGGCCAAGGAGGCCGAGATCCTCCTGGCCGTCTTCATCGAGCAGCAGCCGAAGGACGACGTCTGCGCCCGCTTCAAGGTGACCCGTCCCTATCTGCGCGTCGTGCTTCACCGGGCCGTCGCGCGGTTTCGATTCCTATATTCGAGCGAGAAGGGGTAGCCCGTGAATCACGAACAAGCCATCGATATCCATGCCGCCGAGGGGTACTTGCTCGGCGAGTTGAGCCTCGCGGAGCGCGACGCGTTCGAGGAGCACTACTTCGACTGCGACTCCTGCTTCGCCGACGTCCGCGACGGCGCCACGGTCATCGCCGGCGCCCGCGTCGTTGCCAAGGAGAACCAGGCCAAGGGCGGCCATCCGAGTTTTTTCCCCGCCTTCGCCGCCGCGGCCGGCGTTGCCGTCGCCATCCTCGGCGGCGCCGTTTACCAGCAGCTCGCGATCATCGGTCCGCTGCGCGCGCAGGTGGCGACGGAGCGCGCGGCCTTGAGCAAAGAGCAGGAGCCCCGCGTCATCTCGTTCTACAGGATCGGCGATACCCGCGCAGAGATCAAAGTCGTCGAGAACGGCCGCCGGCCGTTTCTCCTGGAATTCACCATCTTCTCGAGCCATCCGTCGCCGCGATACGGCTACGCGATCACCGACACGCGCGGCCAGACGCGGCTCCGCGGTCAGATCAGCGCCGAGCAGGCCGAGCAGCCGGTGGATTTGTACGTGCCCGGCGGCTTTCTCCCCGCCGGCGATTACTCGCTACACGTTACCGACGCCGGTGGGGCGTCAGTGCATCAAGCGGAGTTCACGGTCCGATGAGGTAGGAAAGAGAGGACACCATGTACAAAGGTCCAAAGAACCACATTTTTCTTTATCACGCGTATGCACTCCCCTTCGGCGGGTACGTGCGCGACAAGAACCGCCAGTTCACGGCGCTGCCGGCCATCGCGCCGTCGGTCTTGCCGATCACCGGCGGGTATGCTTCCGCTTCGGAAAAGAACGTCAACTTCTCCGTGCCGGGGAGGTACCAGTTCGGATTGGATGGTCCGAGCAGTTTCAGCCTCTACGTCGGCCACGCCTACAGCGAGGTGCGCGGAACCGTCGAAGACGACGAGCGGCCGTTCGGCGCCTACACGACGACGGTGCGGTCGATTCTCGACGACGTGCGCATCAACGACGACCTTTACATCGAGCACTCCGAGGCCATACTGACGTCCATGCACGACAATCCCGGCAACACTGCGCCGCCGCTGGAGCCGGGCGTCTTCGTCGGCGCCAGCAACATGTACGGCGTGCGCGTCCGCGGCGCGAAGGCGAAGCTCGACAAGCACAACGAAATCGACAGGGAGCCGGTCTACACGGCGCTCCACGACCAGGTCCAACGGGTGTTGAGCGCCCCCGCCGGAGCCGGCGGTCCGGAGACGAATGACTGGCCCGTCACCCTCTGCAACTGGAGCAATCCGAGCGAGCCCCGGGAAGGCGATCCCGAGTACGCGAAGGACTACGCGGCGATCAATCAGGCGTCGCAGAATCGCCTGCGCTATTCGATCTTCCAGGACATCGATCTTCCGATCACTCCCGGTGTCAAAAAATTCAAGTCATCGGTGGAGGTCGACAACTTCGGCCGCGTTTTCTTCGGCGAGGTGATCGCTTCGAATGCCATGAAGCAGCTGACGATGTTCCGCATCAACCTCGGCTGCGACAGCTGCGGAGACGCGGGCGGCAGCGGCGGCACGACGAACGGCGGCACGATGCCATGAGGCGCGGCGCCGCTGCGCTGCTCCTTCTCGCCGCCATGGTCGCCTGCCAGGGACGGAAGGAGCAGACTGCGGCGCCCGCACCCCTCGCGCCGGGGGCGCTC
>JBKOUP010000489.1:0-2081 GCA_046723495.1 Acidobacteriota bacterium | reverse complement strand
CGCCGACAGCGGCCGCGGCATGAGCGACTCCGATCAGCGCCGCCTCTTCCAACCCTTCCGCTCGAACTTCCCCACCGGCACCGGCCTCGGCATGGCCATCTCCTACCGCATCGTGCAGGAGCACGGCGGACGCATCGACGTCCGCTCGCGCGAGGGACGGGGGACGATGATCACGGTGTCGCTGCCCGCTACAATGCACTGACGTGCCCGACGACCAGCTCCTCAAGCCCGAGCCCCTCGACGAAGACATCCAGGCCGAGCTTTCGCTCCGCCCGAAGAAGCTCCGCGAGTACATCGGCCAGGACAAGGTGAAGGAGAACCTGGAGATCTCCATCTCCGCGGCGCGCAAGCGCGGCGACGTCCTCGATCACGTGCTCCTCTTCGGCCCCCCCGGCCTCGGCAAGACGACGTTGGCGAACATCATCGCCAACGAGATGTCGTCGCCGCTGCGCGCCACCTCGGCGCCGGCGCTGGAGCGTCCCGGCGACGTCGTGGCCATCGTCACGAACCTGCAGGAGGGGGAGACGCTCTTCATCGACGAGATCCACCGCCTGGCCGCGCCGGTCGAGGAGGTGCTCTACGCGGCCATGGAGGACTACCACGTCGACGTCGTCATCGGCCAGGGGCCGGCGGCGCGCACGGTGAAGGTGGAGATCCCGCGCTTCACGCTGATCGGCGCGACGACGCGCGCGGGCCTGCTGACGGCGCCGCTGCGCGCGCGCTTCGGCATCGTCCATCGGCTCGACTTCTACGACGTCGAGGCGCTGAAGATCATCGTCCGCCGCTCCGCCGACATCCTCGGCATCGAGATCGACGCCGAGGGGGCATCCGAGATCGCCCGCCGCTCGCGCGGCACGCCGCGCATCGCCAATCGCCTCCTGCGCCGCGTGCGCGACTTCGCCGAGGTGAGACACGAGGGGAAGATCGACCTGGCCATCGCCGAGAGCGCACTGAAGATGCTCGAAGTCGACGAGTACGGCCTCGACGAGACCGACCGCAAGCTGCTCACCGCGATCATCGAGCGTTTCGGCGGCGGGCCGGTCGGCCTCAATGCGCTGGCGTCGTCGACGGCCGAGGATCGCGGGACGATCGAGGATCTGTACGAGCCCTACCTCATCCAGAGCGGCTTCATGCAGCGCACGCCGCGCGGCCGCGTGGCCACGAAGCTCGCCTACGAGCACCTCGGCATGATGAGCGTGCCGCGGCGGCAGCACGAGCTGTTCTAGCGCACATTCACGTCTCGCCGGAACTCGCTGCGCGGCCCTTCCATGAACTCCGGCGCGCGCCCGCCGCGCCCCCACGCCTCGACGATCAGGATGTGCGAGAGCTCGCCGTAGTCGGCCGACTTCTCGTGCCGCTCGAGGTTGCGCAGCTCCGCGTGCTGGCTCTCGCCATACGCGACGCGCTTCACATTCGCGAAGCCGGCGTCGCGCAGCGTGGCCGCCAGCGTCCGCTCGTTGTAGAGGAACTGGTGTCCCCATCCGTGAAAGGCGCGGTTCAGGTAGAAGCACGCCGCGACCTGCTGCTCCTCGGGCGCGTCGAGCCGGTAGTGCGTGACCCACACCCAGTCGAGGTTCGGCGTGGAGAGGCGGAGCACGCCGTCGTCGCCCAGCACGCGCCGGGCCTCGCGCATGAGCTTCAGGGCGTCGTCGTAGGCGAGGTGCTCGATGAAGTGCTCGGCGAAGACGAACGACACGTTCTTGAACGACAGCCCCTTGCGCAGGTCGAGGACCTTGTCGACGCCGGGATAGCGCTGGTTGTCGATGTTGACCCAGCCGGGGAGGGCGAGGGGGCCGCAGCCGAGGTGTAGTTTGATCATGGTTCTTAGTTCTTGGTTCTTAGTTCTTAGTTTGTCCCCGTCTCTAAAACTAAGAACTAAGAACTAAGAACTAATCTCTTCGAAAGTGCGCTCCCCTCGACACCGGATTCTTCAACGCTGCGTTCGACACGATGGCCGCCATCTGCTGGCCGTGGAACAGCTCCACGATGGCCTTGCTGATCGTCGACTCGTGGTAGAACTTCGTCAGGCGGTTGCCGAGCTCGCGCATGTCGGCCACGGCGCGCTTCAGCCGCTCGTACGT
>JBKOUP010000154.1:0-4343 GCA_046723495.1 Acidobacteriota bacterium | reverse complement strand
TTCGGCGGCTGAGCGCTCGCGCTGGCACTAGAGGGATTGCTGCGTGCGTGCGGTCGGTTAGTACTGGCGTGGCGCAGGTTGCTCTCACACTGCCGGACAACGTTCCCGGCGATTTCTTCGTCGACTCCTCCTGCATCGACTGCGACGCCTGCCGCATCTTTGCGCCGAGCGTCTTCTCCGATGCCGGCGATCAGTCCGCTGTCTACCATCAGCCCGCCACACCCGACGAGCTGCTCGCGGCACAGCGCGCGCTGATCTCGTGTCCGACCGCGTCGATCGGCTCGACCAGGCACGACATGCGCGCGGCCGTCGCCTCGCTGCCCGAGCTCGTCGCGGACGATGTCTACCGCTGCGGCTACACCTCGGAGTCGTCGTTCGGCGCGATCAGCTACTACGTCGCCGGAGCGAACGTCCTCGTCGACTCGCCGCGCTTCGCCGCGCCGCTGGTGAAGAACATCGAGACCCTCGGCGGCGTGCGCACGATGCTCCTCACCCATCAGGACGACGTCGCCGATCACGCCAAGTTCCACGAGCACTTCGGCTGCGAGCGCGTGCTGCACCGCGACGATGTCCGCGCGCGCACCGCCGGCGTGGAGCGGCAGCCGGCCGGCCTCGACCCGGTTCAGCTCGCTCCCGACCTCGTCATGATCCCGACGCCCGGCCACACCAGGGGCCACGCCGTTTTCCTCTACCGCGACACGTTCCTCTTCACCGGCGACCACCTCGCCTGGAACGAGCGCCGCGGCCACCTCTACGCCTTCCGCGGCGCCTGCTGGTACTCGTGGAGCGAGCAGATCGCCTCGATGAGGCGGCTGCTCGACTACGACTTCGAGTGGGTCCTGCCCGGCCACGGCCGTCCCGTGCAACTTCGCCGCGGCACCGCGCGCGCCGAGCTGGAGCGCTGCATCGACTGGATGTCTGTGCACTGAAGTTGCTCTTGCCGAAAGGCATGAAGCGCACTTTCGAACTCTTCAAGCAGGCCTTCACCGAGTTCGGTGAGGACAAGGCCCAGCGCCTCGGCGCGGCGCTCGCGTACTACACGATCTTCTCCCTCGCGCCGCTGCTGCTGATCGCCATCTCCATCGCAGGGCTCGTCTTCGGGCGCGAGGCCGCGCAGGGCGAGATCTTCGGCCAGCTCCGCGGCGTGCTCGGACCCCAGGCCGCCGCCGCGGTTCAGGAGATGGTCAAAGGAGCAGCCAAGCCGAAGAGCGGCACGATGGCCACGATCATCGGCATCGTCACGCTCCTGTTCGGCGCGGCCGGCGTCTTCGGACAGCTCAAGGACGCGCTGAACACGATCTGGAACGTCGAGCCGAAAAAAACGGGCGGGTTCATGAAGATCCTCAAGGACCGCTTCCTTTCCTTCGCCATGGTCCTCGGCACCGGCTTCCTGCTGCTCGTCTCGCTCGTGCTCGACAGCGCCATCGCCGCGGCCGGGCACTTCCTCGGCAACCGTCTGCCCGGCGGCGAAGCGCTCTGGCAGGGGATTCAGCTCGCCGTCTCGCTCGCCGTGGTGACGGTGCTCTTCGCGCTGATCTTCCGCTTCCTCCCCGACGTGCATCCGGCGTGGCGCGACGTCTGGTTCGGCGCGATCTTCACCGCCGTGCTCTTCGTCGTCGGCAAGTTCGCCCTCGGCCTGTACCTCGGCAAGAGCGCCGTCGGCTCGAGCTTCGGCGCGGCCGGCTCGCTCGTCGTCCTGCTCCTGTGGGTCTACTACTCCGCGCAGATTCTCTTCTTCGGCGCCGAGTTCACGCAGGTCTACGCGCGCACGCACGGCAGCATGGCCAAAACCGCGGAGACGTCCGCCGCCCCTGCCCGCCCCGCGCCGACGCCGGTCGTGGTCATCCCGCGCGCGCCGGCAGGCGGGGCCGTGAAGCTCGCCGCGGGCGGCGCGGCCGGGCTTTTCCTCGGCACGCTCCTCGGCGGCTTCGGCGCCGTGCTGATGGTGCTGAAGTCGGTGAAGAAGATCTTCAGCTGAGCAGCGGGACGCCGGCCGTCAGGAAGCCGACGCGGGGCTTCGGCTTCTGCTCCTTCGGCCTTTTTTCGTCCGGATCGAGCAGCTCGCGGATGGCGTCGAAGACGACTTCGAAGTTCGCGTCGTAGCGCTTCTCCAGCTCATTGATCTTGTGCGCGAGATCCCGGTGCTGGTTGACCAGCTCGCGGAGACGGACGAACGCGCGCATGATCTCGACGTTCACGGCGATGGCGCGGCGGCTGCGCAGAACACTCGACAGCATGGCCACGCCTTCTTCCGTGAACGCATACGGCATCGTGCGCCGGCCGCCGCGCGATTTTGAGATCACAATTTGTGATCTCAAACGCCGGCACTCGCGCTCGTTGAGACGGAACATGAAGTCCGCCGGGAAGCGGCTGATGTTCCGCTTCACCGCTTGAATCAGAGCTCTCGTGGCGACGCAGTACATCGCCGCGAGGTCGCGGTCGAGGAGTACTTTCTTCTTGCGAACGATGACGATGGCTTTGACGATTTGCTCGTGGGCGACCATGGCAGCTTTTCTTTTCATACGGAAAAACGCTAGCGAAAACAGCAGAGCGCGCCAAGTTTTTCGGGCCGCTCAGAGATGAATGCGCCGCCCGCGCTACAAGCTGTAGAACCGCCCAACGACCGTTTGAGGTCACAATTTGTGACCTCAAATGCGCCGGCACACCGTCAAGATCGTCATCGCCGTCGCCGCCATCGTTGCGGTCGCCGTCGCCTTTCGCTTCCTTCCCATCGCCGCGTGGCTCACCGCGTTCCAGGCCTGGGTGCGCGGGCTCGGGCCGATCGGGTACGTCGTCTACGTGCTGATGTACGCCGTCTGCGTCACCGCGCTCGTGCCGGCGTCGCTGCTGACCCTCGGCGCGGGGGCGATCTTCGGCTTCGTCGGCGGGACGCTCGTCGTTGTCGCCGGCGCGACCCTCGGGGCCATGCTGGCCTTCTTCCTCGCCCGCACCGTGCTGCGCGGCAAAGTCGAGCGGATGATCGCCAAGCGCCCCAAGCTCGCCGCCGTCGACCGCGCCGTCGCCAAGGAGGGGACGAAGCTCATGCTTCTCTGCCGCATCTCCGGCTTTCCGCCGTTCATCCTCGCTAACTACGCCTTCGGACTCACCGGCGTCGGCACCCTCTCGTACTTCCTCACCACCTTCTTCGGCATCATCCCCGGCTCCTTCGCCTACACCTACGCCGGGCACGCCGGCGCCGCGGTCGCGACCGGCAGCGGCAACCGCATCGGCCTCATCGTCACCGCCGCCGGCATCATCCTCGTCGCCGTCTACGTCGCCCGCATCGCCACGCGAGCCATCCGCCGCGCGGGCGTGGATGATGCTTGATATGCTCCAGACTCGCTACGGAGGCGCACATGTCCAATCCTCTCGTTGAGCTCGCGAACGCGGGCCAGAGCGTTTGGTATGACCAGATGGAGCGGAAGCTCCTGACCACCGGACGGCTGAAGCAGATGATCGACGAAGACGATCTGCGCGGCCTCACCTCGAACCCGACCATCT
Source organism: Acidobacteriota bacterium (assembly GCA_046723495.1). Lineage (GTDB taxonomy): Bacteria > Acidobacteriota > Thermoanaerobaculia > Gp7-AA8 > Gp7-AA8 > DATDFB01. The sequence goes on along the minus strand of JBKOUP010000154.1, from coordinate 842 downwards.
TCGAAAAGGCCATCGCCGGCAGCGACGATTACGACCAGCAGCTCCGCCAGCTGGCCGCGGCGAACAAGAACGCGGTCGAGATCCTGGACGAGCTCATGATCGACGACATCGGCAACGCCGCCGACGTCTTCCGCCCCGTCTACGACCGCTGCGGCGGCAACGACGGCTTCGTCAGCATCGAAGTCTCGCCGCTCCTGGCCAAGGACACCGCCGGCACCATCGCCGAGGCCAAGCGGTTGTTCGGGCGGCTGAACCGGCCGAACGTCATGGTCAAGATCCCCGCCACGCCCGAAGGTCTGCCGGCCATCGAGGAGTCGATCGCCGCCGGCGTCAACATCAACATCACCCTCATCTTCGCGAACGAGGTCTACGCGCAGGTGATGGAGGCATACATCCGCGGCCTCGAGCGGCGCGTCGAAGCGGGGCAGCCGATCGACAAGATCCGCTCCGTGGCCAGCTTCTTCGTCAGCCGTATCGACACGAAAGCCGACAACGCCATGGAAGCGAAGGGCGACACCGAGCTCCTCGGCAAGATCGCCATCGCCAACGCCAAGGTCGCGTACCAGCTTTGGAAGAAGACCTTCGCCGGCGAGCGCTGGGCGAAGCTGCAGCAGAAAGGCGCCGCGGTGCAGCGGCCGCTGTGGGCGTCGACCGGCACGAAGAACAAGAAATACAGCGACGTGCTGTACATCGAATCGCTCATCGCGCCGCAGACCGTCAACACTGTTCCGCCGGCGACGTACGACGCGTTCAAAGACCACGGCAAGGTGCGCGTCACCATCGAGGAGGACCTCGACGGCGCGTACGAGGCTCTGCGCAAATTCGAGGAGAAGGGCTTCAGC
>JBKOUP010000388.1:0-1527 GCA_046723495.1 Acidobacteriota bacterium | reverse complement strand
GCGAAGGAGTGAGGATGGAGAAATGCAGAATGCAGAATGCAGAATGCAGAATGGGCTGCGCTTTTAATTCTGCATTCTGCATTCTGCATTCTGCATTCAACGACTGATGCGAATCCTGATCGTCGACGACGAAGAAGTCCTCCGAGACGTCCTCGAGACCGTCCTCCGCCGCGAGGGCTTCGACGTCCTCATGGCCGCATCCGGCGAAGAGGCCCTCAGCGTCCTCGACGGCGATCCCGACGTCGACCTCGTCATCCTCGACGTCATGCTGCCCGGCATCAGCGGCATCGATACGCTGCGGGCCGTCCGCATCTCCAACCCCCAGCTGCCGGTCATCGTCATCACCGCCTTCTCGTCGATCGACGGCGCCATCGAGGCCATGAAGCACGGCGCCTTCCACTACATCCCCAAGCCGTTCAAGAACGAGGAAGTCGTCCTCACCGTCAACAAGGCCCTCGAGCAGCGGCGCCTCTCGCGCGAGAACGAGCGGCTGAAGGCGGAGCTCTCCGAGAAGTACGCCTATTCGAACATCATCGGCAAGTCGGAGACGATGCGGAAAGTCTTCGAGCTGATCCGCCTGGCCGCGCCGTCGCGCTCGAACATCCTCATCTTCGGCGAGTCCGGCACCGGCAAGGAGCTCGTGGCCAAGGCCATCCATCACGCCAGCCCTCGCGCGCGCAACGCCTTCGTCACCGTCAACTCCGGCTCGCTGCCGCCGGAGCTCCTCGAGTCGTCGCTCTTCGGACACATGAAGGGGGCCTTCACCGGCGCCATCGCCACGAAGCGCGGCCTCTTCGAGGTCGCCGACGGCGGCTCGATCTTCCTCGACGAGATCGGCAACATCAACCTCGAGACGCAGGCCAAGCTCCTTCGCGTGATCCAGGAAAAAGAGTTCATGCGCTTGGGCTCCGTCGACACGATCAAGGTCGACGTGCGCATCATCGCCGCCACGAACGCCGACCTCTCGAAGCTCATGGCCGACAATCGCTTCCGCGAAGATCTCTTCTATCGCCTCAACGTCATCACCGTCTCCCTCCCGCCACTGCGCCGCCGCCGCGAGGACATCCCCCTGCTGACCGCGCACTTCCTCGAAAAATACGCGGACGAGAACAAGCGCAAGGTCAAGGAGCTGACGCCCGACGCCATGCGTATCCTCATGGACCACGCCTGGCCCGGCAACGTGCGCGAGCTGGAGAACACCATCGAGCGCGCCGTCGTCCTCTGCACGAGCGAGCGCATCGGCGCCGATCTCCTCCCCGATTACCTCCGCTTCCCCGTGCAGACCGAGCAGCCGGCCATGATCGTCCCCTCGGACGGCCTCTCGCTGAAAGATGCCGTCTCCCGCTACGAGCGGACGATGATCCTGCAGTCCCTCGAGCTCGCCAACGGCGTGCAAAAGAAGGCCGCGGAGCTGCTGCAGCTCAAGCCGTCCACGCTGAACGAGATGATGAAGAGGTTGGGGATCGGGACGCGGGCTTCGGCGGCTGTCGAAGAGGATGAGGTGGTCGCTTCGTAGTTCTTCATAGT
>JBKOUP010000326.1:0-1879 GCA_046723495.1 Acidobacteriota bacterium | reverse complement strand
AGGTCGGGGTGCAGCGTCTCCAGGGCCGTGAGGGCCAGCGGCGCCGATTCGAACGCCGTCACCTCCGCGCCCGCCTGCGTCAGCACCGTGCGCACCATCTCCCGGCCGCCGCGGTCGTCGTCGACGATGACGATGTTGTAGCCGCGCAGGCGGTCGTGATCGACGACCGGGCCGACGCCGGCCGCCGCCGACGGCTGCGTCACCGCCGGGGCGACCGCGGAGATCGGCAGCGTCACCGTGAACGTGGCCCCCTTGCCGCGGCCGGGGCTCTCCGCCGTGACCGTGCCGCCGTGGGCCTCGGCGATGTAGCGGACGATCGAGAGTCCCAGGCCGAGGCCGCCGTGGATGCGCGTGTTCGGATTCTCGGCCTGACGGAACGCCTCGAAGACGTGCGGGAGGAAATCGGGATCGATCCCTTCGCCCGTGTCCGTCACCACCAGGTGCACCTGCGACTCCGACCGCCGGGCGCTGACCTCCACCCGTCCGCGCTTCGGCGTGAACTTCACCGCGTTCGAGAGGAGGTTCCAAAGCACCTGCTGGAGGCGCGTGGGATCGGCGACGATCGTGCCGAGGTTCGGCTCGAGCGCGGCCGCGACGGTGATGCCCTTGGCGTCGGCGGTGGGACGCACGGCCTCGACCGCGTTCGACACGATCCGGGCCAGGTCGATTTTTTCGCGCGACAGGCGCAGCTTTCCGGAGACGATGCGGGAGACGTCGAGCACGTCGTCGATGAGATGGGCCTGCAGCTGCGCGCCGCGGGCGATCTGGTTGATGGCCTCCTGGAAATTCGTGTCCTCCGGCGACATCGTCGGCAGCAGCCGCGCCCAGCCGAGGATGGCCGTCATCGGCGTGCGCAGCTCGTGGGAGAGCGTCATCAGGAACTCGTCCTTGGCGCGGTTGGCCTCCTGGGCCACGCGGTACGACTGCTCGGCGCGGCGGCGCTCTTCCTCGGCCTGCATGCGCGCACGCTGCTGCTCGATGAGGGCGCGCTGCGTCTCCTCCGCTTTCTTGCGCTCCGTGATGTCGCGCGTGACCTTGGCGAAGCCGCGCAGGCGTCCGCTCTCGTCGTGCACCGCGGTGATGACGACGTTCGCCCAGAAGCGGCTGCCGTCTTTGCGGAGGCGCCATCCCTCTTCCTCGTAGACGCCGGTGCGCGTGGCGATCTCCAGCTCGCGCTCCGGCTTGTGCGCCTCCTTGTCGGCCTCCGGATAGAAGATCGAGAAGTGCTTGCCGATGATCTCGTCCGGTTTGTAGCCCTTGATCCGCTCCGCGCCGGCGTTCCAGGTGACGACGTGCCCGGTCGGGTCGAGCATGAAGATCGCGTAGTCCTGCACCGTGGAGACGAGGAGGCGGAACATTTCCTCGCTCTGGCGCAGGCGCTCCTCGGCGGCCCGGCGCGCGCTGAGATCGCGCGTGACCTTGGCGAAGCCGCGCAGCACGCCGCCGCCGTTGCGGATGGCCGTGATCACGGTGTTGACCCAGAAATGCTCGCCGCCCTTGCGAATGCGCCACCCCTCGTCCTCGACGCGGCCGGTGGCGGCGGCGACCTCGAGCTCGTGCCGCGGCTTGCCACCCTCGACGTCGTCGGGCGGGTAGAGCATCGCGAACGACTTGCCGACCGTCTCCGCGGCACGGTAGCCGAACGTGTGCTCGGCGCCGGGATTCCACGAGCGGATCTCCCCTTCCGGCGAGAGGATGACGATCGCATAGTCGCCGACCGCCGAAACGAGCAAGGCCAGCTCCTCGGCGGTCGTGGCGATCAGAGAGCCGCGTTCCTCGCCCCGTTCCGTCATAGCAAACAGAAGAGTTAGTGCAAGAACCCGGCCGCGAATTTTAGGGGGCAGAGCGCAGGGCGCGGGGCGCAGGTGGTGACCTCGCG
>JBKOUP010000202.1:0-5340 GCA_046723495.1 Acidobacteriota bacterium | reverse complement strand
GAGCAGAACCGACGGCAACATCACCGACATGGCCCGCTGCATCGCCTCCATCTGCGTCTTCGCATGCGCGGAGACGAGCAGGCCGACCGAGAGCAACGACAACAGGTAGATCGGCGAGAGAAGCATCAGCAGGGCGATGCTGCCGTGGATGGGGACGCGGAAGAGCACGTTCATCAACACCACGATGATGATGAGCTGGACGTAGGCGAGCGCGAGGTACGGCAGGAGCTTGCCGACGACGACGGCCAGCGGCGAGACCGGCGTGACCATGAGCTGCTCGAGCGTGCCGCGCTCGCGCTCCTTGACGATGGCGAAGGCGGAGAGGATCGTCGCCGAGAACGTCAGCAGGATGGCGATGAGGCCAGGGATCAGCAGGTTGGCGCTGCGCATGTCGGGGTTGAACATCATCAGGGGATGGACTTCGAGCGGCGGCGTGCTGCGCGTCTTCTCCAGGATCAAGGCGATGGCGTTCTGCAGCACGACGCCGTTCGCCGCGGAGAGCGCCTGCGAGGCCACGGTGGAGTCGGAACCGTCGATGGCCACGAGGACGTCGGCCTGGCGGCCGTCGACGAGGTTGCGCGCGTAGTCGGGCGGGATCTCGATCGCCACCTGGGCCTTCCCGGCCACGATGGCGTGCTGCAGATCGGCGCGCGAATTGACGTACATCGTCGTGCGCAGGTACCCGGTGGCGTTGAATTGCTCGAGCAGATGCCGGCTCTCCTCGGTGCGGCTCAGATCGAGCACGGCCGTGGGGATGTTCTTCGCGTTCATGTCGATGACGCCGAAGAGGACGAGCTCCAGCACCGGCACGAGCAGCGCGAAGAAGAGCGTGCCGCGGTCGCGCATCATCTGCGTGAGCTCTTTTCGGAACATGGCGATGAAGCCGTTGGTCATGGGGCCCTCCCGAGTTCTTAGTTCTTGGTTCTTAGTTCTTAGCGACCCAAACTAAGAACTAAGAACTAACAACCAACAACTAAGAACCCCCCTCCCCTCGCGTTTCGGTCAACCGCACGAACACGTCCTCCAGCGACGGCTCGATCGGGCTGATGGTGACGTCGCCGAGGCCGAACGCCTCGAGGTCGTGCTCGATCTTGTCGTGGTCGACGTTCGCGTCGACGAGGAGATGGAGCGACGTGCCGAAGATCGTGGCCGCCTTCACGTATGGCAGCGTGCGCGCCGACGTCATCAGCTTGGCCACGCCCTCGCTCGCCTCGGCCTGCACGCGCCGCGTTCCCTCCGGCGTCACTTCCGGCAGCTGCTTGAGCGCCTCGGGGCGGCCGACGACCATCAGCTTCGACATGTAGAGGTAGCCGACCGAGGCGCAGCGCTCGGCCTCGTCCATGTAATGCGTCGTCACGAACATCGTCACGCCGCCGCCGGCGAGCTCGAAAAGGAGGTCCCACAGCTCGCGGCGCGCCACCGGGTCGATGCCCGCTGTCGGCTCGTCGAGGAAGATCACGCGCGGCCGGTGCATCAGCGCGGCGGCGAGGGCGAGGCGCTGCTTCCATCCGCCGGAGAGCGCGGCGGCGAGGCGATCGCGGTACGGGCCGATGTGCGTGAGGTCGATGGCCCACTCGATGCGCTCGCGCCGCTCGGCGCCCTTGAGGCGATAGATGGAGCTGAAGAACTCGAGGTTCTCCATCACCGTGAGGTCGCGATAGAGCGAGAAGGCCTGCGAGACGTAGCCGATGTGGCGGCGCACCTGCTCGCCCTCGCGCTCGACGTCGAAGCCGTCGACGGTGGCGTGGCCGGCGGTGGGGACGAGGAGGCCGCAGAGGATGCGGATGAGCGTCGACTTGCCGGAGCCGTTGGGGCCGAGAAGGCCGAAGATCTCGCCGCGGGGGACCTGGAGGGTGACGTCGTCGAGGGCGCGGACGGTGCCGAAGTCCTTGGTGACGCCCTGAACGTCGATGCCCTCACCGCCTTGCGCGCTCATTCCGTGCCCTTCACGCCGAGGTCGACGTCGGCGGCCATGCCGGGCTTGAGCTTCGGATTCGGATCGACGATGACCTTGATGGCGAAGACCTCTTCGACGCGTTGGGCGCGCGTCTGCACGTTGCGCGGCGTGTACTCGCCCTTGCTGGCCACCGTGCCGACGTGGCCGGGGAACGTCTCGCCGCTGTCGATGCGGATGCGCACCGGCTGGCCGACGTGCACGAGGTTCAGCTGCGTCTCGGGGATGTAGACGCGGACCCACAGCTCGTGCGGCTCGAGGATCTCGGCGACCGGCTGGTTGGGCGCGACGAGGTCGCCGGGGCGGAGGACCATCGACTGGATCGTGCCGGCGTTCGGAGCGACGACGTTGGTCTCGGCGCGCTGCTTCATGAGCGTGTCGAGCCGCCGCTGCTGTTGCTCGACCTCGGCGCGCGCGGCCTCGATGTCCTCCTTGCGCGTGCCGCGCTTGAGCATCAGCAGCTGCTCGGCCGAAGTCTTCGCCTTCGTGGCGGCGTCGTCGTACATCTCCTTCGAGACGATGCCGTAGCGCCACAGCGCGGCGAGGCGGCGTCGGTCGCGCTCGTCATTCGCGGCCACGGCGGCGGCCTGGGCGATCTCCTCGGAGCGTGGGCCGGCCAGGGCCTTGGCCAGGTTCGCCTTCGACGCGTCGATCACGGCGCGTTGCTCGGCGAGCTGGCGGTCGATCGTCGTCGTCTCCAGCTGGACGATGAGCTGCCCGGCCTCGACGCGCTGCCCTTCATCGACGAGGACGCGGACGACGCGGCCGCCGGTGAGCGACCCCACCTCGACGGTGCGCGCTTCGAGCGTTCCGGAGAGGACGATCTCCTTCGGCTGCTTTTGGGCGCGCCACCACACGAGCAGGGCCACCGCCAGCGCCGCCAGCACGACGAGGGCGACGAGGCGGGGCAGCAGTTTTTTGACGTCGGGCACGGGTACCTCCAATGGCTCCGTTGGTCCAGAGGTCGAGGAGCGCGTCGATGTAGTCGTCCAGCGGATACGGCTTCGACGCGACGTTGAAGACCTGGTGAAGGAGGACGTACGACTGCAGCGATCCCATGAAGAGGAGCGCGGCCGCACGCGGCTCCCTGACGTGCAAGACGCCCGCCTCCATGGCCCGGCGGAAGTAGTCGGTGACGATGACGAGGCCGCGGCGGGGCGGGGAGTCGTCGTCGCGGATGTCGAAGGGGAGGACGAGCGACGTCTGCGAGCGCCGGTGCATGTAGATGGCGAGGTTCTCGGCGATGGTCCTGGAGACGAAGGGGACGAACTCCTCGGCCAGGCGGCGCAGGACGACGCGCGGGTCCTCGGCGCCGCCGGTGGCCTGCAGATGGATGATCGCGGGCGGCATCTCCACGTGGCGGGGGCGCATGGCCGCGGCGAAGAGGGCCTGCTTGGAGCGGGCGTAACGGAGGAGCGCGGCCGGCGTGACGCCGAGCTCGCCGGCGATGTCGGCGAGCGTGGTGGCCTCGAAGCCCTTGGCGGCGAAGACGCGGCGGGCGGTCTCGAGGAGCCGTTCGCGAGTGATCGTCGGCGGCCGTCCCATTAGTAAATGAACGTATATTTACTAATGGGTGAAGTCAAGAGGAAGGGGACAGGGAGCAGGTCGCGGATGACAGGTTTTTCGCGACCTGTCACCCGTTCCCTGTTCCCCGTGACCTAGAACAAAAACTTCGCCGCGAACTGATACGTCCGCGGACCGGCCACGGCCGAGGGCGACAGGTAGCCGGCCGGGAGCGCCGTCGAGGCCTTCGTCAGCCGCAGCGGCAGATCGGTCTTCGTGCCGTCGGGGTCGGTGATCGTGTTCGCGTTGGTGAGGTTGTAGATCGTGTTGCGCACACGCGTCACGTTCGAGCGGTTCGTCAGGTTGAAGGCTTCGGCGATCAGCTGCAGGTGCGTTCCGCCGAAGAAGGCGATGTCGCGCGTCAGGCGCGGATCGATCGACGTCTGCGACGGCAGGCGCAGCGAATTGCGCGCGAAGCCGGGGCCTCGGTCGTTCGAGCGGTTGAGGTCGCCGTTCAGATCGCCGTTGACGACCGCCGTGTACGGCTGGCCGCTCTGGTAGCTGACGATCGCGCTCAGCGACCAGCCGCTGAGCAGGGCGTGGGCGACGGAGTTCTTGATGCGATCGGCGTAGGCGAGATTCCAGACGCCGCTCAGGACCACGCGGTGGCGGACGTCGGTGTCGGCGTAGGTCCACTCGTCGCCGAGGTTCAGCGCGTCCTGGGCTTCGCGGGCATCGTCGACGCCCGGCACGACGATCGTGGCGTCGGGGCGGTCGTCCTTGGCCTTCGCGTACGTGTAGGCCAGGCGCGCCTGCCAGTTGCTGGAGAAGCGCTTTTGCACGTCGAAGGTGATGCCGTTGTACCGCGAGCGTCCGTTGCTCTGGAACTCCAGCACGCGGTTGAAATTCGCGAAACGCTTGGCCGTGTACTTCGTGTAGGTGACGGTCTCGAGGGGCGTCTTGCTCGTGGCGTCGGCGTAGATGCCGATCGTCTGCGTCGTCGGGTTGGCGATGTTGATGTCGGCGGTGCGCGGGAGGTCGGAGCCGTTCACGTGCTGATACGTCACGCCCACGCTGATGTCGTTGGTGACGCCGCGCTCGAAGCCGAGGCTCGACTGCTGCACCTTCGGGTTCTGGAAGTTCGGATCGAAGACGAAGATGTTCTGCGGCAGCGACGCCAGCGACGCCGGCAGCGTGTCGTAGCGGTTCGGCCACGTCGGGAAGAGCGAGGAGGGGAAGTTGATCGACAGCACCTGGATGCCGTTCTGGGAGTGGCCGGTGCCGATCATGATCGCCGGCGTGCGCCCGTAGAAGATGCCGTAGCCGCCGTGCACGACCGTGCGGCCGTCGCTGCCCGGCGTCCAGGCGAAGCCGAGGCGCGGGCCGTAGTTGTTGCCGTCCTCGTGGATGCGTCCGGTGTCGAGTCCCGCGGCCAGCAGCGCCGCATCGGGATTGGTGATCTTCGGCTGGGCGAAGTTCTGGCGGTCGAACCGCAGGCCGGCGTTGATCGTCAGGGTCGGCGTGACGCGCCACTCGTCGCCGGCGAAGAAGGCGATGTCGGTGAGGTCGGGATGCGTCGTGCCGCCGTCGGTGCCGGGGCCGGCGAAGTTCTGCAGATACGTGGCCGGCTTGTTCGGGAAATCCGCCAGCGAGTTGCCGGTGTGCTCCGGCGCGCTCTGCGGTCCGCCGTTCTCGAAGTTGACGCCGGTGAAGGTCTGGCGGTTGAAGCGCGCCGAAAGATGGTTCGCGGAGCTGAGCTCGGAGTCGGTCGTGAGCTGGTAGACATTCTGGTTCTGGTTCTGGCTGTAGGGGACTGCCTTCGGCGCGAGGAACGCCGCGGTGGCCTGCGAGGCCGGATCGCTCGGGACCGTGCCGGCCAGGAA
>JBKOUP010000161.1:0-1669 GCA_046723495.1 Acidobacteriota bacterium | reverse complement strand
CGTCGGCAGCGTCAGATGTGTATAAGAGACAGGCTCAAGAGCCGCGGGCTGGCCCAGCGCGTCATCGACGAACAGAAGCTCCTCTCCGATCCCGAGTTCTATCCGCCCGGCATCGCCAACAAGACGCCGAAGGAAATCGAGAGCATCCGCGACTCCATGGTCGGAGCGATCGTCGGCGGCCTCGACGTCCAGCCGGTGCGCAACACCTCGCTCGTCGACGTCGCCTACGTCGCGACCTCGCCGCGCCTGGCCCAGAAAGTCGCCGAAGGCATCGGCGACTCGTACGTGCGCATGAAGGTCGAGCAGAAGTTCCAGGCCGTGCGCGCCGCCAGCGAGTTCCTCGACCGGCAGATCGCCCAGATCAAGGGCGATATCGAGGTCACGCGCAGGCAGTTGCAGCAGTACGGCGAGAACAAGGGAATCATCTCCGCCGACGAAGCGACGAACATGACCCAGCAGCGGCTGCTGAAGACGAACGCCGATCTGAGCACCGCCCAGGCCGACGTCATCGCCCGCGGGACCGAATACGACAGCATGACCCGCTCGGCACCGGAGGCAGTCGTCGCGCGCGATCCGCACGTGACGTTGATCACCGAGGAGGAGTCGAAGCTCCAGCGGGAGTACCAGCAGAAGGGCGCGAACCTCAGGCCCGAGCATCCCGACATGCAGAAGCTGAAGGTGGCCATCGAAAAAACCGAGGCCGCCCGCCAGCAGGCCGTGAAGGAAGCGTACGGACGCGCGCTGGAGACGGCGCGGCAGGCCGTCAACGCGGCCGAGCAGCGCTACACGCAGCTGGGCGGCGCGCTGTCGCAGCAGACCCGGGCCACGATGGCCGTCAACGTCACCGCCGTCGGCTACGCCGACCTGCAGAAGACGCTCGAAGGAAAACAGGCCCTGCTCGAACGCCTGCTCAAGCAGCAGAACGAGACCGAGGTTACGGCCCGGCTGCGCGGCTCGGAGACCTCGAACGTCCACTGGGTCGACCACGCCAACCTTCCCGGCGGCCGCTTCAACGTGACGATGAAGAAGAACCTGCAGAGCGCGCTGCCGCTCGGCGTGATCCTCGGCCTGGCGGCCATCTTCTTCCTCGAGTACATGGACCGCTCCATCAAGACCGCCGAGGAGCTCGAGCGCGTGACGAAATTCGCCTCGCTCGGCGTCATCCCCGCGGCGTCGTCGGTCGGTCGCGGCTACGGCTACTACGGCGCGGGCATGCGCAGCTCCAACTCCGGAAAGCTGCGCGCGGTCGCGCCGCTGCCGGAACAGAGCGGGATCGATCTCCTGCCCCACGTCGACAGCCGCTCGCCGATCTCCGAGGCCTACCGCGCCTTCCGCACCTCGCTGCTCCTCGCGTCCGCGAGCTCGCCGAAAGTCATCGTCATCACCTCGACCTTCGCCAAGGAAGGGAAGACCACGACGTCGATCAACCTCGCCACCGTGCTCGCGCAGATGGGCAAGCCGGTGCTCCTCATCGACGCCGACCTCCGCCGCCCCCGCCTGCAGAAGGTGTTCAAAGGGAAGATGAACCTCGGCCTGGTCAACTACGTCGCCGCGAACATCCCGCTCGAGGACGTGATCCAGGAGACGAACGTGCCGAATCTCTCGGTCGTCCTCTCCGGACCGAATCCGCCCAATCCGTCCGAGCTCCTCGCCTCCGATCGGATGAAGA
>JBKOUP010000237.1:0-3676 GCA_046723495.1 Acidobacteriota bacterium | reverse complement strand
GAACGCCGAGGGACGCGTGATCGGTTTCGAGAAGCTTCACTTCATGGCGGCCGATCCGCAGAACGTCGAGGTTGCCTTCGAAGCAGCCGGGGCGTGAAGCGCCGGCACGATGCGTGATCGCCGGGTGAGCGGGCGTACGATTACGCCATGGCGTGGAAATGGTACGGCGTGAAAACGCTCTATCGCACTCGCGCGATCGGCAAGCCGCGCGTGGTCGACCGCAACTACGATGCCGAGGGGACGCTGGTCGAGGAGCGCGTCGTGCTGATCCGCGCGCGCAACTTCGACGAGGCCTTCGCCAAGGCAGAGGCCGAGGCGAAGGAGTATGCGGCCATTCCCCACGGCGGCAACCAGTACGGCCAGCGCGTCGTCTCCCGCTACCTCAGCGCGTGCGAGGCGTTCGAGCTTTTCGATCCGCCGGCCGCGGGACGCGAGGTCTATTCGTGCACGCGCGTCGTGCCGGCGGGCGTTTCAGACGCCGCCGTCGCGCGGCAGATGATTGGCTCGGAGCCGCGGCCGGTGCGGATGCGGCGGAAGTTCCTCGATGTCACGCTCGGGCGAGCGTCGTGAGCGCCGCCGGCGCTCCCAGCTTCTTCCCGTCGTAGGCGAGCAGCATGGCCTGCTCTCCTTCGCCGGCGTTCTTCACGTCGACGTGCAGGACGAAGTCTTCGTCGATCGTCAGCACGCCGATGTCGAAGGCGCGGTGGTGGGTCGCGCAAAGGGCGATGCCGTTCGCGCCGGCGTCGAGCAGCGGGCGGAGGCGCAGCTCGCACACCGCGCAGCGGTCGCCCCAGGCCCGCAACACCTCGTCGCGGAAGCGGGCCTGCTGCAGGCGGCGCTGCACCGTCGTCGTGGCGTAGCTCTTCGTCAGCTCGCGGATCTCGCTCGGGCTCTCCGGCGTGCGGATTTGCGGCAGGTGCAGCTGCTTGATCGCGGTCGGCCGCGGCAGCTCGTCGGGATGCTGCTCGGAGAGGTCGACGAGGAAGCGCCGCCGCTCGTCGTCCCAGCCGAGCACGTAGACCGGCGCGAAGACGACGTGCTCGGCCGGCCTGGCCTTCACCTGCAGAAAGTAGATCAGCGGCAGCGCGGCCTCGGCGCAGCGCTTCAGCCCCTCGTTCTCGTGCTCGCGCGAGAACGGCACGAAGTCGTAGTAGACGCAGCTCCCTTCGATCGTGTCGCGTGTGTACTTCGAGGCGATCGTCGTCGTGATCGACAGCGGGTCGGAGAGCTCGGCGGGCTTGAAGATCCCCGACTGCCCTTTGACGTGGATGCGGAAGCGCCGCAGCTCCGCCGCCGGCACCGCCACCCACTGTTCCCGGAGGTTGCGCACGAAGTGGATGGCGTCGAGGCGGAGCCGCGACTCGGAGAGCATCAGAGCTTCCAGCGGATGCCGGCGGAGATCACCACCGGCTTGAGGTTCAGGCGCACGCGGCCGTCCGGCGGACCGCTTTGCGGGCGATAGGCGAAGTAGCGGCCGTCGATGACGACGCTGAAACTGCGCAGCGGAAAGGCGATGCCGGCGTTGGCCAGCCAGCAGACCTTGCTCTCCACGTCGACGCGGCCGACGCCGAGCGTGTCGAGGTCGCTGCTGGTGAGCGCGCTGGCCTTCACGTAGGCCGCGCCGACGCCGGCGTAGAGCTTGCCGAAGCGGCGGCGCGCGGTGAGGCTCAGCGGCACGAGGCGCAGGCTGCCCGTGCTCGCCGACGCGCCGGCGGTGCGCAGCGCGCCGTCGTAGCGCAGCGACATCGCCGCGAGCTCGAGCGAGTTTTCCTCGACCGTGAGGCCGTAGGCGCGGCCGTGGTCGAACGAGATCGTCGTGCCGCCGGCGTCGGTCGAGCCGGCGTCGGCGTGCCCGACGATGATGCCGACCTCGGTCTGTGCGACGAGCGGCGTGGCCAGGAAAAAGAGGAACAGCAGTCGGCGCATCGGCCAAGTGTATGCGGTATAACGTCGCGCCATGCCTCTCGACTTCATCCGGGAGATCGTCGAGGACGACCTCCGCGCCGGCCGCGTCTCGGCGGTCATCACCCGCTTTCCGCCCGAGCCGAACGGCTACCTCCACATCGGCCACGCCAAGGCCATCTGCCTCGACTTCGGCATCGCCCTCGAGTACGGCGGACGCTGCAACCTCCGCTTCGACGACACGAACCCGGTCAAGGAAGACATCGAGTACACGCGGGCGATCGAGAACGACGTGCGCTGGCTGGGCTTCGACTGGGACGATCGCGAGTACCACGCCTCCGACTACTTCGAGCAGCTCTACGCCTGGGCCGAGTCCCTGATCGAGCGCGGCCTCGCCTTCGTCGACTCGTGCAACGCCGACGAGATCCGCGAGATGCGCGGCACGCTGACCGAGCCCGGGCAGGAGTCGCCGCACCGCAACCGCTCCGTGGCCGAGAACCTCGACCTCTTCCGGCGCATGCGCGCGGGGGAGTTTGCGGACGGCGCGCTCGTGCTGCGGGCCAAGATCGACATGGCCTCGCCGAACATCAACATGCGCGACCCGGTGCTCTACCGCATCCGTCACGGCGTGCACCACCGCACCGGCGACGCCTGGTGCATCTATCCGATGTACGACTACGCGCATCCGCTCTCCGACGCCATCGAAGGGATCACGCACTCGCTCTGCACGCTGGAGTACGCGGACCACCGCCCGCTGTACGACTGGCTCGTGGAGAACTGCCCGGTGCCGGCGCGCCCGCATCAGTACGAGTTCGCGCGCCTCAACCTCAATTACACGGTGATGTCGAAGCGCAAGCTGCTGCGCCTGGTCGAGGAGGGACACGTGCGCGGCTGGGACGACCCGCGCATGCCGACGATCGCCGGGCTGCGGCGGCGGGGGATGACGCCGGCGGCGATCCGCGACTTCGCCGACCGCGTCGGCGTGGCCAAGCGCGAGAACGTGATCGACGTGGCCCTGCTCGAGCACTGTGTCCGCGACGATCTGAACCGCACCGCGCCGCGCGTGATGGGCGTGCTGCACCCGCTGCGCGTGGTCATCGAGAACGTGCCGGAGGGGGAGACGGAGTGGTTCGACACGGCGAACAACCCCGAGGACGCGTCGATGGGGACGCGGCGCGTGCCGTTCTCGCGCGTCGTCTACATCGAGCGCGACGACTTCATGGAGGATCCGCCCAAGAAGTTCTTCCGCCTCGCGCCGGGCCGCGAGGTGCGCCTCCGCTCCGCCTATTTCCTGACCTGCACGGGCGTGGTGAAGGACGAGGCCGGCGCGATCGTGGAGCTGCGCGCGACGATCGATCCGGCCACGCGCGGCGGCGACGCTCCCGACGGCCGCCGCCCGAAGGCGACGCTGCACTGGGTCTCGGCGGAGCACGCCATCGACTGCGAGGTCCGCCTCTACGACCGCCTCTTCAAGAGCGAGAACCCCGAGGAGAGCGGCGACTTCCTGGCCGACCTGAGCCCGCAGTCGCTGGAGGTGGTGCCGCACGCGAAGCTGGAGCCGTCCGTGCGCGGCGCCGCGCCGACGACGCGCTATCAGTTCGAACGGCTGGGGTATTTCTGCGTCGATGCCGACTCTTCGGGGGAGGGGTTGGTGTTCAATCGGACGGTGACGTTGAAGAAAGTTTCTTAGTTCTTGGTTCTTAGTTCTTGGTTCTTAGTATGGGCTCTGTATGAACTAAGAACTAAGAACCAACAACTAAGAACCCAACAATAT
>JBKOUP010000145.1:0-11466 GCA_046723495.1 Acidobacteriota bacterium | reverse complement strand
GCGCAGGTGGTGTTCTCGCGAAAGCAACCATCTGCGCCCTGCCCCCTGCGCCCCGCGCCCTGTATCATCACTTCATGCTCGTCGCCCCCCTCGGCTCCGGTAGTGCCGGCAACGCCTATTACTTCGAGTCCGACGGCACCTCCATCCTCGTCGACGCCGGCTTCGGGCCTCGGGAGATGCGCAAGCGGCTCGAGCAGATCGGGCGGCAGATCGAGCACGTGCGCGCGCTCGTGGTCACGCACGAGCACTACGACCACATCCGCGGCGCGGAGTCGATCGCCCGCAAGTACGAGATCCCCATCTACCTGACGCAGGGGACTCTCGACGCCACCACGATCGACCGCGCGGAGACGAAGGTCGTCGTCTTCCCGAACAACTCCACCTTCGCGATCGGGGAGCTGAACATCCACGCCCGGCGGACGCTCCATGACGCCGTCGACCCGGCCTGCTTCGTGATCGAGGCCCGCGACGGCACGCGCGTCGGCATCGCCAGCGACCTCGGCTACGTCGACGAGTACGTCCTTCGGCACCTGCAGGGTTGCGACGGCCTTTTCTTCGAGTCGAATCACGACCTCGACATGCTCCGCCTCGGCAGCTATCCGTGGCCGCTGAAGCGCCGGATCATGTCGCGCTTCGGACACCTGTCGAACGACGATTCGATGAACGCGGTGCAGCGGATGATCGGGGCGGACCTGAAGACGCTCTGCATGATCCACCTCTCGCAGAAGAACAACCACGAGTCGATCGTGCGCGACATGGCCGCGGGCCTGCTGGCGCGCACCGGCGCGCAGCTGGAGCTGTCGATCGCGCGGCAGTTCGAGGCCACGGGGACGTTCGAGATCGTCCGCCGCCGCCCGGCCCGCCCGCCCGTTCCGCCGAAACACGTGCAGATCCCGCTGTTCTGGTGATGTACGACGAGCGGCTCGTCGGACACCGCGCCGAGATCGAGCGCCTGACGAAGCGCGAGCGCGCCATCAGCTGGGCGCGCCTGGCCGCGTTCGCGCTGATCGTCGTGATCGTCTTCGTCAAGCCGGCGCTCGTCGTCGTACCGATCGTCGTCTTCATCGCCCTCGTCATCGCCACCGAGCCGGTGCGGGCGGCGCGGCGGCGCGCCGCGGCCGCGGCGGCGTTCTGCGAGCGCGGCATGGCCCGCATGCGCGGCGAGTGGCAGGGGAAGGGGGACGGCGGCGACGACTTCGCCGAGGAGCACCATCCGTTCGCGGCGGACCTCGACCTCTTCGGCGCCGGCTCCCTCTTCGAGCTGATCTCGATCGCCGCGACGGCCTCGGGGCGGGCGACGCTGGCGGCGTGGCTGAAGCATCCCGAGCGGCTGAGCGCCGCCGGCGTGCGCGCGCGTCAGGCCACGGTGGCCTCGCTGCGCGAGAAGGTCGAGCTGCGCGAGGACCTCTTCGTCGTCGCCTCCGAGGTCTCGGGCGAGATCGAGGCGGCGCAGCTCGAGGAGTGGGTCGCGGAACCGCCGCTGCTCGCCTCGCGCGGCGAGCTCTTCGCCACGCTCGCCGTCGGCGCGTTCGGCGGCGCCGCCTTCGTTCCCGCCGTGATGGCCCTCCTCACGCTGCTGCCCAGAATTTGGGCACTGCCGCTCTTCGTGGCTCTGATCCTCCGCGCATTCCTCGGCCGGCGCCTGCACGAACGCGTGCAGCGCGTGATCGGCGCCGTCGAGCGCCGCGAGCCGGCGCTGGCGCTGCTGGCGGGACTCCTACGCCGGCTGGAGCGCGAGGACTTCTGGAGCGCTCCCGCCGGCGCCGCGCGGATCGAGAAGCTCCGCCGCCTCGTGGCCCTGCTCGACGCGCGGCGCAACCAGCTCTTCGCACCGCTGGCGGCGATGCTGATGTGGAGCGAAGTCGTGGCCTTTTCGATCGAGCGCTGGCGGCGCGAATCGGGCCGCGACATCATCAAATGGATGGACGCCGTCGGCGAGACCGAGGCCCTGCTGTCGCTGGCGTCGTTCGCGTACGAGCATCCGTCGTTCGCGACACCGGAGATCGTCGAGGGCGAGGCCGTCTTCGACGCCGTGGCGGCCGCGCATCCGCTCATCGCCGAGGAGCGCCGCGTCGCCAACGACGTCCGCCTCGGCGTGCTCATCGTCAGCGGCTCGAACATGTCGGGGAAGTCGACGCTGCTGCGCACCGTCGGCGTCAACACTGTCCTGGCCCTGGCCGGTGCGCCGGTCTGCGCGCGGTCGCTGCGCGTCACGCCGATGGCCATCGGGGCGTCGATTCGCATCCACGATTCGCTGGCCGAGGGGGCGTCGCGGTTCTACGCGGAGATCCTGCGCATCCGCCAGATCGTGGAGATGCCGCCGCCGCTGCTGTTCCTCCTCGACGAGCTGCTGCACGGCACGAACTCGCACGACCGGCGCATCGGCGCCGAGGCCATCGTGCGCCAGCTTGTCGAGCGCGGCGCCATCGGCCTGGCCACCACGCACGACCTCGCCCTCGCCCACATCGCCGACACCCTCGCGCCGCGCGCGGCGAACGTGCACTTCGAGGATCACCTCGACGGCGACGCCATCGCGTTCGACTACAAGATGCGGCCGGGCGTCGTCACGAAGAGCAACGCCCTGGCCCTGATGAAGGCGGTGGGCATCATCGATTGACCGTAGCCATGTTCGGATAGCGGTCGCCGGCGGCGACGCCGGCCGGCGCGACCTCGTCGATGCGGCGCAGCTCTGCGGACGTCAGCTCGATGTCAGCGGCGGCCGCGTTCTCCTCGAGGTGCTTGCGCGACTTGCTGCCGGGGATCGGCACGATGTCCTGGCCTCGCGAGAGCACCCAGGCGATGGCCAGCTGCGCGGGCGGCACCCCTTTCTCGGCGGCGATTTCCTTGATCTTGTCGACGAGGTCGAGATTGCGCTGGAAGTTCTCGCCTTTGAAGCGCGGATTGCTGCGGCGCCAGTCGTCGGGGTCGAGGTCGTCGATCGACGTCCAGCGTCCCGACAAAAATCCGCGGCCGATGGGCGAGTAGGCGACGAAGCCGATGCCGAGCTCGCGCACGGTCGACAAGATCTCGTCCTCGGGGTCGCGGCTCCAGAGCGAGTATTCGGTCTGCAGCGCGGTGATCGGGTGCACGCGATGGGCGCGGCGGATCGTGGCCGGCGCGGCCTCGGACAGGCCGAGGTGCTTCACTTTGCCGGCGGCGACGAGCTCGGCCATCGCGCCGACCGTCTCCTCGATCGGCACGTTCGTGTCGACGCGGTGCTGGTAGTAGAGATCGATCTGATCGACGCCGAGGCGCTGCAGTGAGCCGTCGCAGGCCTGGCGCACGTAGTCGGGGTGGCCGTTGATGCCGACCCACGAGCCGTCGGCGTTGCGCTGGTTGCCGAACTTCGTGGCCAGCACGACCTCGTCGCGGCGGCCGCGGATGGCGCGGCCGACGAGCTTCTCGTTTTCGAACGGGCCGTAGGCGTCGGCGGTATCGAGGAAGTTCACGCCGAGGTCGAGCGCGCGGTGGATCGTGTCGATCGACTCGGTGTCGTCGTGGGCGCCGTAGAACTCCGACATCCCCATGCAGCCGAGGCCGATCGCGGAGACGCGGAGGGAGCCGAGACTGCGCTGCTTCACTTGCGGTCCTGCCGTCTCAGGGCCTCGTCGACGGCGCGCTCGTCACCCTCGGCCTTGCCGGGGGTGGTGGACGGGCGGCGGCCGGGCTCGGCCTCACGGGGCGCCGGCTGGGGACGCTCTTTCGGTTCGACTCGGGACATGGGGAGCCTCCGGGGGAAAAAGGCGAGCAAGGGCGATGCCCGCTTGACATTTCCCCGCGAATGCATAAAAATTCGTCTCGATGAATATTCATGCACATGGCGACGTTCTGCGCAGGCGGGAGGAGATCGTGTCCATCGTCCGCGAGCAGACGGTTCATTCGCAGGAGGAGCTGCTGCAGGCCCTGCGGCGGCGCAGCTTTCGCGTCACCCAGCCGACGCTCTCCCGCGACATCGCCGCGCTCGGCCTGATCAAGACCGGCTCCGGCTACGTCGTCCCCGGCGACCTCGCCTCCGTCACCCCCATCGCCGCATGGCCCGACCGCTTCGAGTCGACCGTCGGCGAGTTCGTCCGCTCCGCCGTCGCGGCCCAGAACCTCGTCGTCATCCGCACCGTCGTCGCCGGCGCCCAGCCGGTGGCCAGCACCATCGACGCCGGCGAGATCGACGGCGTCCTCGGCACCATCGGCGGCGACGACACCATCTTCGTGGCCATGACCGACGACGGCGCGGCCCGGGCCCTGGAGCGACGCATCAACCAGCTCATCGGCCGTTCCGTTCGACGTGCCGCGCGGTGAAGCGCGGCGCAGGCACCCGGAGACAACGCCATGGTTCAACAACTTCTCATCGCTGATTGTGTGATCGACCTCGCCACCGAGCTCAGCCCTCGGCGGCGGCCCATGGTCTCGCCGTTCCTCGTCGTCGACTTCGCCACCGAGCTCGATGAGCCCTTCGTCTACGCCACGATGGAGGTGGCGTCCGAATGACGCGCGTGGCCATCGTCGGCGCGACCGGC
Source organism: Acidobacteriota bacterium (assembly GCA_046723495.1). Lineage (GTDB taxonomy): Bacteria > Acidobacteriota > Thermoanaerobaculia > Gp7-AA8 > Gp7-AA8 > DATDFB01. The sequence goes on along the minus strand of JBKOUP010000145.1, from coordinate 6,952 downwards.
TACACGGGAGCGGAGCTGACGGCGATCCTGCAGCGCCATTCCGGCGTGGAGCTCGTCGGGCTCTTCTCGTCGAGCGGCGGGGCGGGCGGGGCGATCGTGCCGGCGCCGGGCGGACAGCTGGGCGCGCCGGTCCGGAACGCGCAGCCCTTCGATCTCGAGACGCTGCTCGCGGCGACGCCCGACGTCGTTTTCCTGGCCACGCCGAACGAAGTCTCGGCCGAGCTTGCGCCGAAGCTCGTCGACGCCGGCATCCAGGTCATCGACCTCTCCGGCGCCTTCCGCCTCGAGGAGCCGTCGCTGTACCCGTCGTGGTACGGATTCACGCACGAGCGGCCGGCGCTGCTGAACGAAGCGGTGTACGGCCTGACGGAGTGGTGCAACGGCGAGCTGAAAAAGGCGCGCCTCGTGGCCAATCCGGGCTGCTATCCGACGTCGATCCTCCTCGCCCTGCGGCCGCTCACGTACGTGCTCGACCGCGAGCAGCCGGTGATCTGCGACTCGAAGAGCGGCGTCTCCGGCGCCGGCAAGAAGGCCGATGTGGCCTGGTCGTTCGCGGAGCTCTACGGCAACTTCAAGGCCTACGGCGTCGGCAGCCACCGCCACGAGCCGGAGATCCGCCAGGGCCTGCACCTAGGCGACAAGGCCACGCTCGTCTTCGTCCCGCATCTGCTGCCGACGGTGCGCGGGATTCTTTCCACGATGCACATCGCCTTCACCACAGCGCTGACGAACGAGCAGGTCGCGGAGATCTACGCCAAGGCCTACGCCAACGCGCCGTTCGTGCGCGTGCTGCCGGCCGGGCAGCTGCCCGAGCTGAAGAACGTCGTCGGCACGCCGCGCGCGGAGATCGGCTTCACGCTGCTCAACGGCGGCAAGCGCGCCGTCGTCGTCTCGGTCATCGACAACCTGCAGAAAGGGGCCGCCTCGCAGGCGGTGCAGAACTTCAACCGCATGCGCGGCTACGCGGAGACGGAGGCACTGCAGTGAAAGTGATGAAGCTCGGCGGGAGCCTCCTCGACGACGCCGCGCGCCGTGGGGAGATCCTGCAGGCCATCGCCGCGCAGTGGAACGCCGGCGAGCAGATCGTCCTCGTGCACGGCGGCGGGAAGCACGTCGACGCCTACCTCAAGAAGCTCGGCATCGAAAAGAAAACGCACGCCGGGCTGCGCATCACCGACGACGAGACGCTGCCGGTGGTCGTGGCGGTCCTGGGCGGGCTGGTGAACAAGTCGCTCGTCGCGGAGCTGGCGAACCTCGGCATCCGCGCCGCCGGCATCTCCGGCGCCGACGCCTCCACGCTCGTCGCCGAGCCGCATCCGCCCATCGGCGGTGTGGAGCTCGGCCACGTCGGCCGCGTCGTCGGCTCGAACCGGACGCTGATCCGCTCGATGCTGACCGCCGGGATCATGCCGGTGATCTCCTCGGTGGCCGAGGGGCCGGGCGGGACGCTGCTCAACGTCAACGCCGACACCGCCGCCAGCGCGATTGCCATCGCTCTCGGCGCCGAGGCGCTCATTTTCATCACCGACGTCGCCGGCGTCCTCGACGCCAAGGGCGAGGTTTTTCCGAAGCTGCACGTCGACGACGCCCACGCGCTGCTCGACACCGACGTCGTCAGCGGCGGCATGCGTCCGAAGCTGATGGCCGCGCTGCACGCGCTCGGCAAGGGCGTGCGGAGGATCGAAATCGGACAGGGAGGAACGCACCTTGTTGCTGCATGACGAATCGCCCGACGCGGTCGAGGCGCGGGAAAAGGCATTCATCCTCGGCACGTACAACCGCACGCCGTTCCATCCGCGCAGCGGCAAGGGCGCGCGCATCGTCGACGCCAACGGCAAGTGGTACTGGGACCTTCTCGGTGGCATCGCCGTGAACGTCCTCGGCCACCGGCATCCGCGGCTCGTCAAAGCGTTGCGCGACGAGTCGAACGCCCTGCTGCACGTCTCCAACCTTTATTACCATCCCGCGCAGGGGCTGCTCGGCGAGAAGCTCGTGCGCGCCTCGGGGCTGCTGCGCGCGTTCTTCTGCAACAGCGGCACCGAGGCCAACGAGGCGGCGCTGAAATTCGCGCGCTTGGCGAACCCGGGAAAGAGCGGCCTCGTGGCCCTGAACGAGAGCTTCCACGGCCGGACCTTCGGCGCGCTCTCGCTCACCGGGCACGAAGCCTATCGCACGCCGTTCGAGCCGCTCGTGCCGGGCGTGACGTTCGTCGAGCCGAACGACGTCGCCGCGCTCGAGGCTGCGGTCACCGAGGCGACGAACGCCATCGTCCTCGAGCCGGTCATGGGCGAGGGGGGCATCATCCCGCTGTCGCACGAATTCCTCGCGGCGGCGCGGAAGCTCGCCGACAAGCACGGCGCGATCCTCATCTTCGACGAGATCCAATGCGGACTCGGACGGACCGGGACGCTCTTCGCCTTCCAGAAGAGCGGCATCGTCCCCGACATCGTCACGCTGGCCAAGCCCCTCGGCGGCGGACTGCCGCTCGGTGCGGTGCTGACCGGCGACGCCATCGAAGGCGTGGTCAAGCCCGGCCACCACGGCACGACCTTCGGCGGCAACCCGGTGGCCTGCCGCCTCGGCCTGGCGGTGCTCGAGGAGATCGAAGAGGCGGCGCTGCTGCCGCGCGTCAATGCATACGGAGATTGGCTCGCACGCGAGCTCCGTTCACTCCAATCCCGCTGCGGAGGAGCAATCGTCGACGTCCGGGGATCGGGTTTCATGTGGGGCATCGAGCTCGATCGCCCGGCGTCGCCGGTTGTGCGGGAGCTGCTGGAAAAAGGCTTCGTCGCCGGCACGGCGCGGGAGAACGTCATCCGCCTCCTGCCGCCGTACGTCACGCCGAAGAAGGCATTCGTCGAATTCATCGCCGCGCTGGAGCAGGTGCTCGGCGCGACTCAGGAGAAAGCCGCGTGAAAACGAAGATCAAGAAAGCCGCTCTCGCCTACAGCGGCGGCCTCGACACCTCGGTGATCATCCCCTGGCTGAAGGAGAACTACGGCTGCGAGGTCGTGGCCATCGCCGTCGACGTCGGCCAGGCCGAGGAGACCTCGGGGCTCGAGGAGAAGGCGTACAAGACTGGCGCGTGTGATTTTTATCTCATCGACGCCAAGGAAGAGTTCGCGAAGGAGTACCTCTTCCCGGTGCTGAAAGCCGGCGCGGTTTACGAGAAGGACTACCTCCTCGGCACGTCGACGGCGCGGCCGCTCATCGCCCGGAAGCAGGTCGAGATCGCCCTGGCCACGGGTTGCGACGCCCTCGCGCACGGCTGCACCGGCAAGGGCAACGACCAGGTGCGCTTCGAGCTCGCGTATCAGGCCCTGGCGCCGGAGCTGGCCATCATCGCTCCGTGGCGCGAGTGGGAGATCATCTCCCGCGAGGACGCCATCGACTTCGCCACCGCGCGCGGCATCCCCGTCGCGGCGACGAAGAAGGACCCGTACTCGCGCGACCGCAACCTCTGGCACCTTTCGCACGAAGGCGGCCCGCTCGAGGACCCGGCCTTCGAGCCGGAGTTCTCGATGTTCAAGCTCACCGTCGATCCGACCTGCGCGCCGAACGTGCCGGAGAAGGTGACGATCGACTTCGTCGAAGGCGAGCCGGTGGCCGTCAACGGACAGACCTTCGGGCCGGCGGCGCTGATCCAGGAGCTCAACGAGATCGGCGGCCGGCACGGCGTCGGGCGCGCCGACATCGTCGAGAACCGCCTCATCGGCATCAAGTCGCGCGGCGTGTACGAGACGCCGGGCGGGACGCTGCTGGTGACGGCGCTCAAAGCGCTGGAGTCGATCACGCTCGACAAGGAGAGCGCGCACGAGAAGGAGCGCATCGCCACGCGCTACGCGGAGCTCGTCTACAACGGCCAGTGGTTCTCGCCGCTGAAGGAAGCGTTCGACGCCTTCGTCAACAACCTGGCCGCGAACGTGACCGGCTCAGTGACGCTGAAGCTGTACAAGGGGAGCGCGACGGTCGTGTCGCGGCAGTCGCCGTACTCGCTCTACTCGCAGAACCTGGCTTCGTTCGACATGACCGGCTACGACGTCACCGACTCGGCCGGCTTCATCAAGCTCTTCGGGCTTCAGCTCCGCGGGCGCAAGCGCATCACGCCGTTCGTGCTGCCCTCTGTGGAAAAGGTGGCGCAGTGACGCATTCGTTGTGGGGCGGCCGGTTCGCGGCTGCCCCCTCGGCGTTGCTCCGGGCCCTCAACGATTCGTTCTCGTTCGATCGGGAGCTGTTCGCGGAGGACGTGGAGGGATCGATCGCGTGGGCTTCGTGCGCGTTACCTCCCGGCGAATCCGAGCCCATCATCGCCGCGCTACGCGACATTCCGGCGCCGCGTAGCGAAGATGCTGAGGACGTGCACTCGTACGTCGAGGGAAAACTGTACGAAGCCCTCGGCCCGCTCGCCGGAAAGCTGCACACGGGACGCTCGCGCAACGATCAGGTCGCGACCGATCTCAAGCTCTGGCTGAAGCGCGCCTGCGCCGAGGCCGACGTCGTCATCGGCGAGCTGGCGCATGCGCTGAAAACGCGCGCGGCCGAGGAGGCGGCCACGCCGATGCCCGGCTATACCCACTCGAAGCAGGCCGAGCCCGTCACCTTCGGGCACTGGTGCCTCGCCTACGTCGAGATGCTGGCGCGCGACCGCTCGCGCCTGCGCGACGCCGTGACTCGCGGCGACGAGTGCCCGCTCGGCTCCGGCGCGCTGGCCGGAACGCCGCTGCCGGTCGACCGCGAGGCCCTGGCGGCGTCACTCGGCTTCGCGCGCGCCACGCGCAACTCCCTCGACGCCGTCTCCGACCGCGACTTCGCCGCCGAATATCTATTCGTTGCCGCGCTCACGCTGTCGCATCTGTCGCGGCTCGCCGAAGACCTCATCTTCTTCAGCAGCGACGAGGCCGGATACGTCGAGCTCCCGGACACGATGGCCACCGGCTCCTCGCGCATGCCGCAGAAGAAAAATCCCGACGTCCTGGAGCTGACGCGCGGCCACGCCGCGCGCGCCGTCGGAGAGCTGACGGGACTCCTGGCCCTGCTCAAGGGACTGCCGCTCGCGTACGACAAGGATCTCCAGCTCGACAAGGAGCCGCTCTTCCGCATCCGCGGAGTGCTGGCGACGGTGATCCCGGCGTTGACGGCGATCGTCTCCGGCCTCGCGCTCGACCGCGCGCGCATGCGCGCCGCCGCGGAGACGCTCGTGGCGACGGCGGTGGCCGACGCCATGGCCGCGAAGGGGACGCCGTTCCGCGAGGCGCACGAGATCGTCGGGCGCGAGCTGGGACGGATCCGCGAGCTGGCCGCGCAGCACGGCATCACCTTGGAGTCGATCCTCGATCAGAAGTCTGCGAAAGGCGGTACCGCGCCGGCGCGCGTGCGCGAAGCGGCGATGTCATGAAATTGCCGAAGGGATTCCTCGCCTCCGGCGTCCGCGCCGGCATCCGCAAGAAGCGGCCCGACCTCGGCCTGATCGTCATCCCCGACGGCGCGAACGCCGCCGCCGTCTTCACCAAGAATCTCTTCCAGGCCGCGCCGGTCGTGCTGTCCAAGTCCGCATTGAAAAAGAGCGGCCATCGCGTGAAGGCCGTCGTCGTCAACGCCGGCTGCGCGAACGCCGTGACCGGCAAGGCCGGCATGGACGCCGCCAAGCGCTCGCGCGCGCGCGCCGCCGAGCTCCTCCGCTGCAGCGCCGACGAGGTCTTCGTCTCCTCCACCGGCGTGATCGGCGTCGTCCTTCCCGACAAGAAGCTCCGCGACGCGCTCCCCGACGCCGTCGCCCGCCTCTCGCCCGGCGGCATCGACGCCTTCGCCGTGGCCATCATGACCACCGACGTCGGTCCGAAGGTGGCGCAAGCGACGTACGTTCTCGGCGGGAAGCGCGGCCGCATCGTCGGCGTGGCCAAGGGCGCGGGGATGATCCACCCGAACATGGCCACGATGCTCGGCTACGTCATGACCGACGCGGCGCTCGACCCGGCCACGCTGCGCCGCTGCCTGAAGAGCGCCGTCGAGCAGAGCTTCAACGCCATCAGCGTCGACGGCGACACGTCGACGAACGATACCGTCCTGCTCCTGGCTTCGGGAAAGGGCCCGCAAGGAAAAGACCTCGACGATTTCCAGCGCGCCCTGAACGACGTCTGCCGCGAGCTGGCCTGGATGATCGTCCGCGACGGCGAGGGGGCCACGCGGGTGATGGAGATCGTGATCCGCGGCGCGCGCTCGGAGCGCGACGCCAAGCTCGCCGCGCACGCCATCGCCACCTCGCCGCTGGTGAAGACCGCGCTGCACGGCGGCGATCCGAACTGGGGCCGTATCCTGGCCGCCGTCGGCCGCAGCGGCGCGCGCTTCTCGATCAAGCGCGTCTCGCTCGTCGCCGGCCCGGTCACGCTCGTCTTCAACGGCGAGCCCGCCGACTATCGCGAGAAGGACGCCGCCCGCGTCTTCGCCCGCGAGCGCGTCCCGATCACGGTCGACCTCGGCGGCGGCAGTGCCCGCGCCGTAGTGCTGGCCGCGGACCTCGGGCATGACTACGTGAGCCTGAACGCGGACTATCGGAGCTGAGGTGACAGGGAACAGGTGACAGGGAACAGGTGACAGGTGACAGGTAACCCATCACCTGTTCCGTCACCTACTGTTTCCGAAACGGCCCCGAGGTCACGAAGCGGATCTTCTGCCCTTCGATCTCATCCGGCACGTTGGCGCGCGCGCCGTCGTCGGCCAGATAGACGACGAGCTGGTACTCGCCGCCGTCGTCCTTCTCGATTCCCACCCCCGACACGCCCGGCTTGCTCAGGATCTCCTGTCCGTGGCGCGCCTTGATGCCGCGGATCTCATCGTGCGATGCCATCAAGCCAGTGTAACGCCGAGAGCCTGCAGCACGTCGCCGATGTGATTGGCGATCGTGTGCGACGACGAGCCTGCGAACAGCAGCGCCACCGCGCGGTTCGTCCCGCGC
>JBKOUP010000259.1:0-3031 GCA_046723495.1 Acidobacteriota bacterium | reverse complement strand
CCCTCGCGGCACTCCTCGGCATCGCCATCGCCGGCGTCATCGCGGTCATCGCCTTGGCGAGTGCAGGCATCCTCGGCACGTTCGTCCGCACGACCCTCTTCGAGATCGTCCCCGTCGGCACGGCCTCGAGCCTCGGCTTGCCGCCGCTGCCGCCGGCGTTCCCGCAGGTCCTCAGCCTCGTCTTCACCCCGCGCGGCTTCGCCTTGATCGCCCTGGCCGTCTTCCTCGCGGCGCTCGCAGTCGTCCGCAACCGCGTCCTGATCGTGCTCGCCGTCTTCGTCATCGCCGCCGGCGTCTACTACTTCGAGCGGCAGCAGCTCTACTTCGCGTACGCGTTGCCGCCGCTCGTCGCCGCGTCCATCGTCGTCCTCTTCCGGCGCGCGCGGGCCCTCGCCGTCGCCGCGCTCGCCGTCGTCCTCGTCGCGGCGAACCTCACCGGCACGCTCATCGCGCTGGCGACGCTGTGGAACGCCCGCGGCCCCCTCGGCGACGCGGCCGAGGTGAACGACGTGCCGCGGGCGCGCGGCGCGCTCTTCACCCCCGCCGCCGCGAAGGTGATCGAGGACGTCGACCGCTACGCGCGCGAGCGCCTCGGCGCGGACGACACCTTCTTCGACTTCGCCGAGGTCCCCAACCTCTATTTCCTGCTCAATCGCGACTGCCCCGTGCGCCAGATCGCCGTCCCCTTCTACGAGGCCGAGGCCCTGCAGCGCGACGTCATCGCCCGCATCGAGCGCAATCCGCACGTGCGCGCGGCCCTCGTCCGCCCCGATCCCAAAAGCGGCATCGACGGCGTGCCGAACAGCGTCCGCGCGCCGCTGGTCTGGCGCTACCTCCAGTCCCGCTTCACGCCGGACGTGCAGGCTGGCGACATCGTCATCTGGCGCCGAGTGTGGTAAAAGCGCGCCGCCATGCGCTATCTCGTCACCGGCGGTGCCGGTTTCATCGGCTCGAATTTCATCCGATTCCTCTTCAAAAAATACGGCGACGCCGCCAGCGTCGTGAACCTCGACAAGCTCACCTACGCGGGCATCCGCGAGAACCTCGCCGAGTACGAGGGGTCGAAGAATTACCGCTTCCAGCAGGGTGACATCGCCAACGCCGATGACGTCGCCGAGGCCTACAAGGGCGTGGACGGCAGCGGCGTCGACGTCGTCGTCAACTTCGCCGCTGAGACCCACGTCGACCGCTCCCTCATGGGCGCGCACACGTTCATCGAGACCGACGTCTACGGCGTCCTCGTCCTGCTCGAGGAAGCGCGCAAGACGACGCTGAAGCGCTTCGTGCAGGTCTCCACCGACGAGGTCTACGGCTCGATCGAGAGCGGCTCGTTCCGCGAGACCGACCCGCTGAATCCGCGCAATCCCTACTCCGCCTCGAAGGCCGGCGGCGATCGCATGGCCTACGCCTACGCGCAGACATACGGGCTGCCGGTGATCATCACGCGCGCGTCGAACAACTTCGGTCCGTGGCAGTACCCGGAGAAGCTGATCCCGCTCTTCGTCACCAACGCCATCGACGACATCCCCCTGCCGCTCTACGGCGACGGGCGCAACGTGCGCGACTGGCTCTACGTCGAGGATCACTGCGCGGCCATCGACTTCCTCATCGAGCGCGGTGAGAACAGCGAGACCTACAACATCGGCGGCGGCAACGAGCGCGAGAACCGCGAAATCACCTTCACGATCCTGGAGCTCCTCGGCAAGCCGGAGTCGCTGATCCGCCGCGTGGCCGACCGCCAGGGCCACGACCGCCGTTACTCGCTCGACACCGCCAAGCTCGAAGGCCTCGGCTTCAAGTGCGCCACCGACTTCGGCGACGCCCTCGGCCACACCGTGCGCTGGTACCGCGAGCACGAGCCGTGGTGGCGGGCCATCAAGGAGCGCTCGCCCGAGTACCGCGAGTATTACGCGAAGCAGTACGGCGCGAGGTAGGGAACGCCCCGCCGAGATCACTCCTAGGACAGATGCATTCCGTCCTTCTGCTCCTTCTGTCGCTGCAAGTGGCGCGCGAAGAGATCACCGTCACGGCGCGCGTCCCGGAGCCGCGCGACGAGGCCATCGCCGCGAGCTCCGTCGTCACGAAAAAAGAGATCGCGGCCATGCCGGCGGCGGCGCTGCCGGAGATCGTGCAGCGCGTCCCCGGCGTGACGATGTTCTTCGACAGCGACTGGAGCTACGGCCAGCCGATGGTCACGGCGCGCGGTTTCTTCGGCGGCGGCGTGGTCGAGTACGTGAAGGTGCTGGTCGACGGCGTGCCGGTCGCCGACGCCGAGTCGGGCCTGGCCGACTGGCGCCACCTCCGCGCCGCCGACATCGAGCGCATCGAGGTCCTGCGCGGCCCCGCCTCCCCGCTCTACGGCGACACGGCCCTCGGCGGCGTGATCGACGTGATCACGCGCCACGCCGGCGGCGGCGACGCCGCGAACGTCGCCGTCAGCGCCGGCAGCTTCGGCACGCGCGCGGTCGACGCCGGCGCGTTCCTGGCCAACCGCGCCAAGCTGTCGTTCTTCGACGCCACGACGGACGGCTACCGCGCGCACTCGGCGAACGACGACCGCGGCGCCGACCTCGCCCTCGAGCAGCTCGGCGATGCCGCGCGCCTCGGACTGGCGCTCTCGTACGCGCACAAGGACCGCGACGATCCCGGCGCGATCACCGACGACCTCGACCGCCGGGCCGCGAATCCCTTCTTCCTTCACGACAACGAGCGCACCACGCGCCGCCGCGTCGCGCTGAGCGGCGAGCATTTCGGCGACCTGCCGCTGCGCGCGGTCCTGTACGCCGCCGACCGCGACACCGGCTGGACCAGCACGTACCAGGTCGCGCCGAAGTTCGGCTCGACACTGTTCCGCCGCATCGGCACGCGATCGTTCGGCGGGAGCGTCGACGCGGCGCACGACTTCGGCCGCCTCACGCTGCGCGGCGGCGTCGAGGGCGGCCGCGACACGCTCGACGGCGACTACGCGCCGGTGAGCGGCGGCGCGGTCATCGCGGCCGAGGACGTGGCCCGCAACCGGCGGGCGGCGTTC
>JBKOUP010000246.1:0-3586 GCA_046723495.1 Acidobacteriota bacterium | reverse complement strand
CGGTCAGCTCGCGGCGCAGGGCCTCGAGGAGCTCGATGTCCATCGCCGAGGCTTTGCCGTGGGCGAGGGTGAGGGTGACGATGCCGTCGGATTCGGCGCGCTCGATCATGATTCGCGAAGGGCGCAGTGCGCAGGGCGCGGGGCGCAGATGGTTCCTCGCGACGACCACCACCTGCGCCCTGCCCCCTGCGCCCTGCCCCCTGCCTTTTTCATGTCCTTCCTACCGCCAATACCCGGCTCCCCGGATGCTCCTCGAAGGCGCGCTGCGCGTCGCGCCACTTCCCCTCCGCGCGGCGCAGCACGTCGACGAAGCGCGCGTCGCCTCGCAGCGGATCCATCCAGGCGTCGCTGACGAAGAACGGATAGCAGAAGAATCCGCCCTCGACGGCGTTGACGACGCGGCCGACGGCCTCCTCGTTCGCGCCGACGTGGGCAAGCGCGCGGGCCATGTAGTACTGCCCCTCGGGGTCGGGGAAGTCGGTGAGCCGGCCGAACGTCGTCAGCGTCCCCTCGCGGTCGCCCTCGATCGCGGCGTGGAAGGCGTCGAAGATGCGGAAGTAGAAGTCGGCGCTCTTGCTGCCGAGCGTGGCCAGGCGTCGCTTGCGGTCATCGAACACGGCCAGCGCGTCGCCGTGGCGGCCCATCGACTCGTAGATGAAGGCGGCGTCGCCGAAGTCGCGGTCGGCGTCGACGGCGGCGAGGGCCTCGTCGTAGCGGGCGAGCATCCAGTACGAATGCGCGGCGCTCGTGGAGAACTTCGGATCGAGCTGGCGGGCCTGCTCGTGCGCGGCGCAGGACGCCTCCAGCAATCCGCAAAAGCGGAACGCCGTCACGAGCCCGGCGAAGACGGCCGGCTCGTTCGTGCCGGCGGCGACGCGGTCGAGGAGGCGGAGCATGGCGTCGCGAGCGCGCCCGGTGGCCACCTCGATGTGGGCGAGGGCGTTGTGCCCCATCGGCAGATCGGGGTTCAGCTCCAGCGCGCGCCGCGCCGCCGACTCGGCCTGCTCGTACATCCCCGCCGGGTCCTTTCCGTACTTGCCGAGGAGAAGATTGATGCGCGCCAGGCGCGCCCACGCCGGCGCGTAGCGCGGATCCTCGTCGAGCGCGCGGAGATAGAGATCGCGGGCGACGGCCCACGACTCCGGCGATTCCCCCTGCTGTCCGGCGCGGAGGTAGAACTCGTGGGCGCGCGGCGTGGCCGGGACGTCGCGGCGCAGCACGCGCGCCTCGCGCTCGCTGAGCGGAAGCTCGAGCGACTCGACGATGCGCTGGGTCAGGCGGTCTTGCAGCTCGAAGATGTCGGACATCGTGGCCTGCGAGGTCAGCGACCACAGCACCGTCCCGGCCGGCAGTTCGACGAGCTGCGTGGTGACGCGGATCTGGTCGCCGCCGCGCATGAGCGTGCCGGTCAGGACGACGTCGACGTCGGCCTCCTCGGCCAGGCGCTTCGGATCGAAGCCGTCGGTGAAGCGCGCCGCCGCCGCGGAGGAACGGACGATCAGCGATCCGACGCCGGCCAGCGACGTGGTGATGGCCTCGGGAATCGCGAAGGCGAGAAAGTCGCTGTCGGCGTCGGGCCGGAGAATGCGGAACGGCAGGACGATCAGTCGCGTCACGCGGTGGGCGACGACGGGGGCGGCGGCGTCGGAGATGAGCATGACTTCGCGGAGGTCCTTGGCCATGGCCGCGGCCGTGGGGTAGCGGTCTTCGGGGCGTTTGGCCATGGCCCGGTGGACGACGCGGTTCAGCGCGGCGATGGCCGCGGAGCCGGCCAGGTTCGGCGCCGCCTCGTAGACGACGGCGTGGAGGAGGCGCATGGTGTTGTCGTCGTCGAAGGCCGGCTTGCCGCTGATCATTTCGAAGAGCAGCGCGCCGGCGGCGAAGAGGTCGGTGCGCGCATCGATCGGCGCACTGAGGAGCTGCTCGGGCGCCATGTAGCGCGGCGTGCCGACGATCATCCCAGTCATCGTCAGCGGCGCCTCGCCCGGCTGCAGCGTCGTGGCGTCGGCGCCGATCGTGACCGGCTTCGCCTCGCGAGCCAAGCCGAAGTCGAGGAGCTTCACGCCGTGCTTCGTCAGGAAGACGTTCGACGGCTTGAGGTCGCGGTGGACGAAGCCGCGTGCGTGCAGGGCGTCGAGCGCGGTGAGGATGGCCAGGGCGGTCTGCAGCGCGTCGGCGGTGGGAAGCGCGCCGCGGCGGAGGCGGTCGGCGAGCGCTTCCCCTTCGAGGAGCTCCATGACCAGGAACGGCCGCCCCTCGGTCTCGCCGATGTCGAAGAGCTGGCAGACGTTCGGGTGGCTGAGGCTCGCCGCGGCGCGGGCTTCGCGGAAGAAGCGCTCGCGCGCCGAGGAGTCGCCCGCGGCGCGGATGGTCTTGATGGCCACCTCGCGGCGCAGCCGCTCGTCCTCGGCCGCGTAGACGATGCCCATGCCGCCTTCGCCGAGCTTGCGCACGATGCGGTAGGGGCCGATGCGCTCGTCCATGGCGGCCATCTTACGCGTGCCACTGGCGCAGCGCGCGCGCGACGAGGAGGGACAAGATCGCGCCGGTGATGCCGAGCGGCCAGGAGTGGCGCATGAAGCCGACGACGAGCAGCGCGCTGGCCAGTCCGCCGAGGAAGAGGCCGAGCATGAGCATGGGCGGCGTGGCCTGGGACTCGACGGGCGCCTTCGGGATTTTGTCGAGCAACGCGACGCGGCGCGGCAGCGCGCTCCCGTCGGGCGCGGGCGCGGGTGCGGGAACGGGCGCGGGCGCGGGCAGTGTCGGGCGCGAGGATAGCGGCGCGTAGATGTTCGTCTCGTAAAACTCCTCGAGGACGTTGGCGTCGTCCTGCAGGTGGCCGAAGTCGAGGTTGCCGATGAGCTTCGGCCGCGCGGCGGAGTAGAGCGTCCGCTCCTCGGCGAGCATCTTCCATCGCGCTACCTGCTCGCGCAGCGCGGGGGCGTTGACGATGTCGTCGCCGATGAGCTCGACGATCGACTCGCAGCGGCGGATGAATTCCTTGTAGGCGAAGTCGACGCCGATCTTCACCTGCAGGCGGTACTGCGCCGAGGCGAGGGCGTCTTCGACGATGGCGGCCATCCCGCGGCGGCGCAGCTCGGCCCACGACACGGCGGTGGAATCGCGATGCTGCAGGCGCGAGCCGGTGGCGAGGCTCTGCATCATCAGCGCCGTCTCGCGCAGCGTCAGCGTGCAGGCGGTGCGCTGCCGCTCGCTGCCGATCTCGCGCTCGGCGGTGAAGCTGAACGCCCACACCTCGGCCTCGCGCGCGGAGCCGTCGGCGATGCCGATGCTCCGCCGCTCCAGGTCGGGACGGGCCGCGTCGAGCAGCGCGTCGAGCTCCGCCTCGGAGCGGAGGAAAAGGTCGGACGGCACACCGGAATCTTAACCGGCGGGCGACTTCGGGCTGCTCTTCGACGGCGCGTGTTTCGACTTCGCCGGCTTGTGCGCGGTCTTCGCCGCCGGCGCCGTCTTTCCGCCGCCCTCACGCGCGGCGACGGCGTTGACGTACTTCACGAAACGCGCGAAGTTGCGCTCGCTCGTGTCCTGCGGCTGGATCTGCCTGGAGAGCTGGTCGACGTAGTGG
>JBKOUP010000394.1:0-5771 GCA_046723495.1 Acidobacteriota bacterium | reverse complement strand
GCGGTGGGGAGGGCGCCGGCGCCCCGGGGCGAAAGCGGCGCCGATTTCGTCGCCGCCGCGGCCCGCGCGGGGAGGGTGGGGGCGGGGGCGCGCCTACGGCGCCGTAGCGAGATCGTCCGCGCCCGTCGTGGCGGCGGGGCGATTCAGCCGCAGGTGACGCGCCGTGCATTCCGCGAAGCCTTCGCAGCGAACGCAATAACGGTCGGGATGCTCGGGCTTGAAGTCAACCGGCGCGCAGATGTTGACGCCGGCGACGAGCTCGTTTTCGCTCGCCGCGATGAGGCGGTCGATGTCGGCGTTCGACCGAGTGGCCAAGGCCTTTTTCATCGCCGTAACGCGGGTGATGTTCCGCGTGACCATGGCCAGCGGATCGGCATCCTCGGCCGCCGGAGCGAAGCCGCTCGGCGCCGCCGCCGGAGCGCGCCGCACGCGCTGCGACAGGTAGTAAGCGAATGCCACGGCTGCTCCGGCAAGCGCGGCGATGTTCGCGGGGTTACCGAAGAACACACCGGCCAGCAACGCCCCGAGCGCGAGCAGCGCCAGAAAGGTGACGCGCACCGGAATGGCCGTCGAGAGGCAGAAGGTCTGGTCGCGATTCAACGCCGCGTAGACGAAGAGGAGCGTGAAGTTGATGAAGTACGATCCGAGGAGCGGCACGCCGAGGTATGCAGCCGTGGCGGCGGAGCCGAGCGTCGACAGCGCAAAGAGAGTCAGAAAGTGCCGCGTTCCCCAGGCGTCCTCGACCGCCATACCCATCAGCGACAGCAGCACGAGATTGAGGAAGAGCGTCACGACCGGCGGGATCGAGAACGTGCCGATTTTCGACGCCTGCACGAACTGATACGTGAAGATCCGCCACGCCTCGCCGTGCAGCACGGCACTCCAGTCGAAGGTGAAGAGCCGCGCGAATTTCTCGCCGTCCTGATGCTGCAGAAAAAAGAAGGCAACGTTCAGGAACAGAAGGATGTAAACGGATCGGAGGTTCTCGCCGCTCGAGCGGAACATGGTGAGGCGAACGCCGAGGCCGGCCGGAAAATGCCGCTACCGGACGACGGCTTTGTCCATGCCTTCGAAACGCAGAGTTTGTCCCTTGGCGAGATGATGCTTCGCGGCCACCCCCGCGGCCAGCTCGAGGACGTATCGAGCCTTCGCGTTCGGCGGGTAATTCGGACAGGGGTCGGCCTTGCACGGCGGCACGTTCGCCCAGATGTGGACGATGCGGCGGCCGTCGTCGATCCAGATCATGTCGAGCGGAATCAGCGTGTTCTTCATCCAGAACGGGTAGTCGCCGCTCTCCGGAAACATGAAGAGCATGCCGTGATCGTCGGCCAAACGGTCGCGGTACATCAGCCCTTCCGCGCGCGTGGCGTCGTCGGTGGCGAGCTCGACCTGAATGGCCGCGCGGTCAGGCAGAATCACTTGCGGACCCTGCGCGGCCGCCGGAGGCGGTGCGGCGGGGGCCTGCGGTGCGCTGCAGGCGCCGGCGAGGAGCGCCAGCGCGACGACGCTACTTTTCACTCTCCACCTCCACGGCATCGCGCGGGATGAGATCGTACTTCTTCGCGTAGTAACGGAACGAGCGGAAGGACATCCGCAGCAGCTCGGCTGCCTGCGTTTGCACGCCGCCGCTGCGTTCGAGAGCCTTGAGCATGAAGATCTTTCCGATCGACTCCAGGTGGTCCTGCAGCGAGATGCCCTCGGGCGGCAGGTCGAAGGCGGCGATGTCGGGAATCGAGCCGCCGAGGAGGACGTGCTCCGGCAGCGACTTCGTCGTGAGCACGTCCGAGGGCTCCAGCGCGATCATCCGCTCGACGACGTTCTCTAGCTCGCGCACGTTGCCCGGCCATTGATACTTCTCGATGAGGCGCATGGCGTCGGCCGAGATCCGCTTCTGGGGCACGCCGAGCTGGGTCGAGAATTTGGCAATGAAGTGGTCGACGAGCAGCGGAATGTCTTCTTTGCGCTGGCGCAGCGGCGGCAGGGCGATGGGGATGACGTTGATGCGATAGAAGAGGTCCTCGCGAAACGTGCCGACGCGGATCGACTCGCCGAGATCGCGGTTCGTGGCGGCGATGACGCGCACGTCGACCTGCGTCTCCACGTTCGAGCCGACCCGGCGCACGATGCGGTCCTGCAGGACGCGCAGGAGCTTGATCTGCACCGACTGCGTGGTCTCGCCGATCTCGTCGAGGAAGATCGTGCCGCGGTCGGCCTCGTGAAACAGGCCGCGCTTCTCGCGGATCGCGCCGGTGAACGCGCCGCGCTCGTGGCCGAAGAGCTCCGACTCGAGCAGCGTCTCCGGCATGGCCCCGCAGTTGATGCCGACGAACTTGCCGCGGCGGCCGGAGTTGTAGTGGATCGCCCGGGCGATGAGCTCTTTCCCGGTCCCCGATTCCCCGGAGATCAGCACGGTCGAGGTCGTACGGGCGATACGCTGCACGATGCCGAAGATCTCCTGCATCTTCGCGCTGCGGCCGATGATGTTCGCGAAGGTGTGGCGCTCCTCGAGGGCGGTGCGGAGGTGGATGTTCTCGTCCTCGAGCTCCTTCCGCTCGACGGCTTTGTTGACGATGATTTTCAGCTCGTCGATGTCGAAGGGCTTGGCGATGTAATCGTGCGCGCCGGCCTTGAGCGCATCGACGGCCGACTTGGTCGACGTGTGCGCCGTGATCATGATGACGGCGATGGACGGGTTCTGCGCCTTCACGTCGCGCAGAAAATCCAGCCCCGAGCCGTCCGGCAACATGAGGTCGCACAGTACGAGATCAGGCTCGCGCTTTTGCAGTGCCGCGTGCGCGTCCGCGATCGTCGCCGCCGTTTCGACGCGGTAATGCTCTTCCTCGAAGACGATCGTGAGGAAATCGCGCAACGAGGCTTCGTCGTCGACGATGAGGAGGTCCACGGCGGACGATTATATGAGGCGTTCCAGGTCGATCAGTTGTCGCACCTTCCTTTCGTCGAGCGGTCCGCGCGCGAGCTCGGCCAGCGCGAGCTCGGCGCCGGCGCGGAACCGCTGCGATGTCAGCTCGGGGATGTCGATGCCGGCGCGGATCAATGCTACTGCCGCCGCGTCGTGGGGCAAGCGCGGCGGCAGGGTGGTGGGTGGGGCGGGTGGGGTGGTCGGCCGGAGAATGCGGGCGCGGGTACGGTTTTTCATCTCGAGAATCTCGACGATGCCGGTCCGGTCCCGCTCGGGCATGAAGTAGATCGCGCGCACCGACGGCCGCTTCTGGCCGATGCGGTGCGCGCGCCCGTTCCGCTGGTCGAGCTTCACGGGATTCCAGGGGATGTCGTAATGCACGACGACGGCCGCGCGCTGCAGGTTCAATCCCTCGGCCGCCAGGTCGGTGGCGACGAGGCGATCGATCGAGCCGCGGCGGAAGGCGTCGATGGCGTTGCGCGGCTGCGCTCCGCGCGAGGTGAGGACGGCACAACGGAGTACGCCGGCGATGTCGCGCGCGGTTGCGACTGCGCCGGTGAAGATCAGGGTAGGATCGTCATCGAGTACGTCGATCAGAAGTTGCCGCTTGTCTTGCGGCATTTCGCGGGCCTGGACCGCGAGCGCATCGAGACGCGCGATCTCGTCGCGGATCTCCGCCGCGCTCGCGGCGGCTGTGCCCGTCGCAAAGAAGTCCCAAAAGAGCACTTGTTGTAGAGCGCCGCTTTCGTCATCAGCGGCGAAGGCGCGGCGGTAATCGCTTCGGGTAAGCGTACGGCCGCGTGCGATGGCGTCGAGCGCGCGCTCGTAGAAGCGCGTTTGCCGGCGCAGGGATTCGAGGAGCGCCGTTTGGCTCGATTCGAGCCGGCGCCAGAGGAAGCGGCGCAGCAGCGCATGATGCGTGCCGTCGCCGACCAGGGGGAACCGAAGCGCGTCGATAGCCACGTCTGGGACGCGGTGGCGAATTACGCGGCGATGGAGCTCGCCGAACTGCAGCGACGGCGGGAGGACGTCGCGGTCGCGCCGGATCATGAGCTCGGAGACGATGATGTCGAGTACGCGCGCGTTGCGGATCGCGAATGCGCGCTCGATGGAGGGAACGCCGAGGGAGCGCAGCGCGTCGTCGGCGGCAATTAGAGAAACGAGGGAGTAGAGGTCGTCCGCGGAATTGCAGACTGGAGTTGCGGTCACGAGCATCAGCCGCGCGCCGACAGAATGCCGCGCCAGCGCTGTCCAACGCTGCGTATGCGGGTTGCGGAATGCGTGCGCTTCGTCGACGACGATCAGCCTCCGCTTGTCCATGTGCGTCGCTTCAGGAATCGAATCGTGTGTGAACACATGCGCAGCAACGCCGAAGTCGCCGATCACTTCTTTCCACTGCGGCACGAGCGACGCCGGCGCGATCAGCTCGATGTCGCGGCCGTGCTCCTGCATCGCGCGCGCGACAGCGGCGGCGACGTAAGACTTGCCGAGGCCGACCTCGTCGGCAAGCAGTACGCCGCCGTATCGCTCCAACAGAGCGAGGGAGCGCTCGACCGCGCTGCGCTGATGCGGAGCCAGCTCAATCATTGAATCCGAGGCGCCGGGCGACGAACTGCGCCAGCACCTCATGCTCCGTTGAGGAGACGCCGTACAGCGCCGCCGCGACCGCATCGATGCCCTTCGCGTCACGATCGCGGCCAAGACGTGTCAGCTCGCACCAGTCGCCGCTGCCGCGCCCCACACGCGGCATCGGGATCGCGCCGATCGTCCGGCCGAAGTAGCGATAGTACGAGTCCTTTGCGCGCTCGGCCGTGCACAGCGCGAGCGCGCCGAAGATCGTGGAGTTCATGAGCGCGGCGATCACGCGCGCTTCTTCGATCGATTCGGCATCGAGAAGATAGAGCGTCTGGTTCGGGATCAGCGGTACCGCGCGGCCGCTGACCTGTTGCGAATGCCCAAGCACGGCGGCGGAAAGGCCGCGCGAGAGATCTTTCCAGACCACTTTGATGCCGAGATGCTGCGGGCGAACGCTCTGAAGTCTCAACGACGGGATACTGATGCGATGTGCGCCGGCGAAGCGCTCCAGCCAGCGCGGCACCTTCTCCCAGCCGTCTCGCGGCGGCCAGAGCATCCACTGCTGCGCCGCCGCTTTCCAGCGTTGCATGTCGCGTCCACGAACGCAGCGGCAGACGGCGCCGAGGGGGATGTAAAAGCCGTCGCTCGTCTGCAGCGATTTGCCACGGACGCGCTTTACGTCGAGGAAGAACGAGCCGTTATCGCCGGTCTTCACGCCCATGACCGGAGCGCGGCCGAGGACGTCGCACAACGAAGAGTGCTCGCGGCGGAGACGCTCGACGATCGCGGCGACCTCCGGCGGAATGGGCATCCACTCGGAATGGCCGAGGGTATGAACGACATAGCGCTCGCCGGCGGCGCGTACTTCGGTCGCGTGCGACGGACGACGTTTTGCGATGGTGATGCCGAGCGGGAACGTGTCGGCCTCAAACCAGCGATGGGCTTTATCGCTCCAGTCGTCCAGCGCGACAACGTCCAAGACCTCCGCGGCGCGGCGAAGCGGCGCGGCATATGCGGCGTTCAGCATCTTCGCCGGCATCAAGAGCGAGACCACGCCGCGTGCGCGTGTAAGCGCCAATGCTCGTTCGAAGAATGCGACGGAAAGGTCGGGCTGATGAAACGCAACGCGCTCGCTGCGCGCCGCGGCGCGAAAGAGACGATAGCGTTCCGACAGCATCCGCCGCGCACGCGTGTCGATGCGGCTGTTGCGTACCCACGGAGGATTGCCCGTGACGACGTCGAAACCGCCGCGTGCGAGCACCGGCGCGAAGTGGAC